>JAUVBO010000090.1 GCA_030591195.1 Pseudomonadota bacterium | reverse complement strand
CCCGAGCAAGCGTCTGGCTCGGACGTCGATCACCGCGCCGACATCTTCGGCCTCGGCTGCGTGCTCTACGAAATGCTGGTCGGCACGCCGCCCTTCCGGGCGGAGACCGAGGTCGAGACCCTCGACCGGGCGCGCCACGGCAAGATCGCGCGGCCACCCGAGACCCTCGACCTTCCCGAGTCGCTGCGCACGGTGCTCGCCCAGGCGCTCGATCCCGACCGCGACCGGCGATACCAGCACGCCCGGGCGATGGCTACCGACCTGCAGGCCTTCGTCGACGAGCTCGGCGGGGATCTGGCCGAGACCGCTAGCCTCGGACGCTGGGTCTCCGAGCTGATCGAGCTTCCGGCCGACGACGGCCCCCGCGACGCGGTCGACGACGCGGTCAGGCTGCTGCTCGGTGGCGGGCCCGACGACTGGGACGGTGAGGCATCCTCCCCGTCGGTCCCGGCCCTGGCCCGGCCGCCTCAGGTCAGCGCCTCTACCTCGATCTTCGTCGACTCCCCCGCCTCCCCGCCGCTGATGCCGGTGGCGACCGCCCAGATCACCGGCCGATCGCCCCGGGCCCCGGGCCACTCGCGATGGATCGCCGTCCCGCTGGTCGCCATCGGCGCCCTCGGGTGGCTGCTCTGGATGTTCGATCGACCCGACCCACTCAGCGACGGGGATCGCCAGGCGGTCGTCGTGGACTCCGGCTCGCGGGCCGACCTCACCCTCGGCGCCCTCGCGGTGACCGACCTCGCGGTGAGCGCCCTCGCGGTGACCGCCCTCGCGGTGACCGACCTCGCCGCCCTCGCCGAAGGCCGCAGGGCCCGCGGGGACGACCCGCCGGCCGATGGCGCCGCGGCGGACCTGCCGCCCGATGGCGGGCTCGGTCAGGTCCCCCGTCGACGCTCGCCGCGCAAGGGGCGACGCCGGCCTCGCGGCGACCACGGGTACCTGACTGTCAACTCGCTGCCCTGGTCGAGGGTCTACCTCGACGGCAGGTACGTCGGAAACACGCCGCTGGTCCGGATGCAGGTCAGCGCCGGACAGCGACGGGTGCAGCTTCGTGGCCCGGGCGGCAAGGTCCGCCGGGCCTTCGTCGCCACCGTGCGGGCGGGCCTAACCCGCTCCTACGCCTTTGACCTGACGAAGAGACCATGAGGACGATCACCGAAAACGCCACCACCCGGGTGGTAGACGACCAGAAGACACCGAAGCTGCTGCGCCGCAAGGTGCGGCTCGAGGTCACCAGCGGGCCGGACGCCGGCAAGCAGGTCTCGCTGGGCAAGGAGGAGATCAACATCGGCACCCTGCCCGCCAACGATCTCGTGCTCACCGACTCGGCGGTCTCGCGCTATCACCTGCGAATCAACGCTGGCCTGCGCGGCTTCGTCATCGCCGACCACGACAGCACCAACGGCACCTACGTCGGCGGCCTACGAATCGGCGAGATCACCACCGGCGATCCGATCGATCTCCGCCTCGGCGGCACGGTGCTGCGCTTCACCCCGCTGTCCGACGAGGTCGAAGTTCCGCTCCACGGCGACCACCGGTTCGGCAAGCTGAGCGGCAAGAGTCCCCAGATGCGGGCGATCTTCGCCCAGATCGAGCCAGTGGCCGCCTCAGCGGCGACGATCCTGATCGAGGGCGAGACCGGCACTGGCAAGGAGCTGATCGCCGAGGAGATCCATCGGGCCAGCCCACGAAGCAAGGAACCGTTCGTCATCGTCGACTGCGGCTCGATCCCCGACACGCTGATCGAGAGCGAGCTCTTCGGCCACGTCCGCGGTTCTTTCACCGGCGCTACCAGCGACCGAACCGGGGCCTTCGAGCTCGCGGGCCAGGGCACCGTCTTCCTCGACGAGATCGGCGAGATGAGCCCGGCGGCCCAGCCGAAGCTGCTCCGGGCGCTCGAGAGCCGCCAGGTCAAGCCCGTCGGTTCGGGACGCTACCGGCCAACCGGCGCGCGGATCATCGCCGCGACCAACCGCGACCTGCGACGCGCGATCAACGAGGGGACCTTCCGCGCCGACCTCTTCTACCGCCTGTCGGTGGTGCGGATCCACATCCCGCCGCTGCGCGATCGGCCCGAAGACGTCGAGCTGCTCGCGCGGGAGTTCCTCGCCGACTTCTCGAAAAACCTCGCCCCCGGCGGCGCGCCGCTGCCGCTCGGCAAGGAGACCCTGCAGCGGCTGATGTCTCACCGCTGGCCGGGAAACGTCCGCGAGCTGCGGAACTTCATCGAGCGCGTGGCGGTGCTGGCGACCTGCAGGTCGGGCGTCGCCGTCATGCCCGAGCCTGACCCGGTGCCGGTAGCCTCCGAGGAGACCGCTACGATCCCGACCAACCTCCCCTACAAGGAGGCCAAGGCGCTCTGGATCGATCGCTTCGAGATCGCCTACGTCAAGGAGCTGCTAGGCCGCAACAACGCCAACGTCGCCGCAGCGGCGCGCGAGGCGGGCGTCGACCGGACGTACCTCTTCCGACTGATCCGCAAGTACAAGCTGCGCGATTGACAAACCGGCGTGGTCAGAGCGACCCTGGATCACTGGAAAGCCAAATGAAAGACGCTCCGCTGGCGAAGCTGCACATTCGAGACGAGGAAGGTGACGTCACCAGCGTGGCGCTCGCCGGCAAGGCCGATGAGATCACCATCGGCCGCGACATGGAAAACGTCGTCCAGCTCCCGGACATCACCATCTCCCGATTCCACGCGCGGATGGTTCGCTCACCAGACGGAGACAAGTACTTGATCGAGGACCTCGAGAGCTACAACGGCGTGCTGGTCAACGGCGAGCCGGTGCGAGCCGCCGAGGTCACCGTCGGCGATCGGATCGTCGTCGGGAGCTTCATGCTCTGGTTCGAGGGCACCGACGGCAAAGGCGCCTTCGATTGCCCCACCGTGCGGATCGAATCCCCACTCAAGAAATAACCGGACTGGCGCCTCGGCCGTAGCCCTCCAGCGTCAGCACAACGAAAGACGACAGACCATGGAATCGACAAGCGTTGACGATGTCCTCGACTACGCCATAGCCCGCGAGCAGGATGCCCACGACTTCTACGTCGGCCTGGCCAACAAGGTGACGACGATGAGGGAGACCTTCACCGCCTTCGCCAAGGAAGAGGCGGGCCACAAGGCCAAGCTCGAGGCGATCAAGGCTGGCAAGCGCTTCGCCCCGACCGACAAGAAGATCTTGGATCTGAAGATCGCCGACTACGTCGTCGACGTCGAGGCCAGGGAAGACATGGACTACCAGGACGCCTTGATCCTCGCGATGAAGCGCGAGAAGGCGGCCTTCAGGCTCTACTCGGACATCGCCGCGGCGACCACCGACAAGGATCTCACGGACAGCTTCCTCGCCCTGGCCCAGGAAGAGGCCAAGCACAAGCTGCGCTTCGAGATCGAGTACGACAACGTCGTGACGACCGAGAACTGAGCTGACAAGGGGCTGTCCCCGCCCCCTCGCCCGCCGCTGCCGCGCCGGGCTCACCCCAATCGCGCTGCGCGCACTCGATGCAGGCCGTGCTGACAGCAAACTGAGGTGCTTCGAGCCGACTCGGAGTGATCGTCCCGCCCGCTCTGCCTAGCGCCGTCGACTCCTCCAGCGCGGATCGAGCTCAGATCCGGTCGCACCTGAGCTTCCTGGCCCCGCCGTCGTCCAGCATCTTGCACGACCACTGGGCGACCCCCGCGGCGCTGTTGCAGGGGTTGGCGTAGGCCCGCTGGCAGCGCCAGATCTGGGCCGCCGCGTCGTGAGCGCAGCTCCAGTTCGTCTGTGCGGAGTCGAAGGGGGGCTCGTCGGCTGAGCCCGGCAGGTTACAGACGACCTGAGCTCCGACCAGGTCGCAGTCGTAGTCCCCGGCGGAGCCACCGGGCAGCGGCTGGGCACAGGCGTCTCGCGTGATGTTGCAGTCCCACAGCGCGTCGCAGCTGCAGACCACGCCCTCGTCCGGCGTGCCGACGCAGAGCAGCGACTCTGGCGGGCAACAGATCGTCGGATCGGTGCACGGCTCGCAGCGGCCGGGCGTCGTCGTGTCGGCCCCCGCTGCGGTGTCGGGCAGAGACTGGTCGGGCAGAGACTGGTCGGTGCCAGGCGCCGCGCCGTCGGCCTCCCTCGTGATCCGACTCGAGCACGCGGCAAGCAGCGCCACCGCGACCGCCAGTCCCGCTAACCCTGTTGTCGTCGATCGCCAGCTTCTCATCAGGTCACCCCACCCCCGTTTAGTGCCCAATCCGTGGATGCAGGGTATGGGCCAGTGCCGCAAACACGACAAGCACATATTTTCTGCAGCCATTTAGCACAAGCCGTCATGTTCCTGCGCGCCTATCTGGCTCATCGGATAGAGCCAGCCTGGCACTACCGCGCCTATCTGACAGGAGCATGGCTCGGGCCCCGTCGAGCAGGTCCCCGCCGCTCCGCCCGCGTGGATCCGAGCAAGGGCGCCTCGAATTGCGGTTTTGCTCAGTCCTACATTGTGACATGGGTGGATCTGTGAGGATGTAGTCAATTGTCGGGACGTTCAGGAGGCATTTTTCGTAAGCCATGACCTGGGCGTTAGGTGGCGGAGGCGTGGTCGTGACGGTGACGGCATTCCATGAACGGGGGGCAGCTGACGACGCGCCTCTCAATCTAGGACCGTGAAAGTCCCTTTTCCGTGGTAACCCGGAACACCTAATGGGCGTAGATGTGCGACATGCGCCTACGGTGGTGCGGTGGTCGAACCCCCCTCGAACACATGAACGGAGAACCCAGCAATGACTATAACAGCGCGTTTTTTGTCCGGTATTTTCCTGACAACTGCCATCGCCGCCTGCGGTGCCGAGGGTCGCCAAACCCCGGCAACGTCCGTGGTCAAGGCGCTCGCCGACCCGCTCGAGACCTTCAACTCCAAGTACCTAGAGATCGACGAGGAGAGCGGAGGCCCGGGCGACGCCGATGTGCTGCGCGACACGCCTCCGTACAAGGTGCCCTCGCCAACGCCGGCGCCGGCCGATGACCAGTGGATCGACTGGAGCGACCTTCCGACCGCCAATCACCGCCTGCAGGATCTCAACGACCCGGACTCGGACCGGGATCCCTCCTCGTTTCCCCGGTCCAACGAGTGCGTGGCCGACTCGAAAGTCCTGTCCAAGATGGACCTGACCTACGTCGGCGTGGCCAACAACCAAGAGTACGCCTACCTCGCCGTGCAGCGGGCCAACAACAACGGCGACGCCGGCTACTACTGGATCTTCACCAAGAACGCGCCCCGGCTGGCCGCCGGTGAGGCCCCCTGCAAGGCTGGCGAGAAGCGGCTAGTTTATGACATCAGCCCCGGCGACGTGCTGTTCTCCGGCCACTTCCAGCCGAGCGCGACGCCGCTGCTCGAGGCCTACACCGCCATCGCGACCCGCAGCGACGTCGGCGCGGTGGATGCGATCGACTTCAAGGACGCGACCCTCTGGGCCAAGGACAACTCTTCGATCGAGGCCGTGGCGGTCAACGAGCGGAACATCAACCCTGGCAGCTGGGGCAGCGACGGCGTCTCGAAGCAGGCGCTCAGCGGTGGCGACCTCGAGCCCGAGCTGTTCGCCGAGGCCGCCGTGCGGACCGCGATCTTCACTGGCGGCTCGATCTGCGGCGCCAAGTTCTACGGCTCGGTGATCACCCGGTCGTCGGGCTCGGGCGGCACCACGCCAGACCTCAAGGACCTCGCCGGCCCCCGCCAGTTCAACTTCGGCGACGTCTCGGCGAGCGCCAAGCTGACCCCGAGCTGTGACCCGCGCTTCGGCTACGATGCCGACCTGCTCGGCATCGACGGTCAGCCCGTGACCGGCGCCACCTGCAGCTGGGTCTTCGAGGACGCCGCGGGCAACACGGTGGGCACCTCGAGCAGCTGCGACGGCTACCTCGACATCACGCCTGGCGCCTACAAGGGCACCGTCACGGCGACCGACCCCGGCACCGGCTGCTCGGGACAAGCGACCCTCGACCAGATCGACGTCTACGCCAAGATCGGCGTCAGCGCCGACCTGACAGCCACCTGCACCAGCTCCTTCGGCTACGGTGCGACGGTCACCGGCGGCAGCGCGCCCGGTAGCGCCGCGGTCGTCTGGGCCTTCTCCGGCGACAGCGGAGGCACGCCGTCGCCGACGTCGTCGACCAGCCTCAGCGGCTCGGTAGCCGTCAACCCCGCGGCCCAGTCCTACACCGGCACGGTGACGGTGACCGACCCGCGCACCGACCTCACCTGCACGGCGACCCACGCCGACTCTGCCACGCCCTACGCGCCGATCACCGTCAGCCTCACGCCGCGGGCCCTCGGCAACGTCTGCACCTCTGGTGACGCGGCGATCTACGACGCGGTGGTCAGCGGCGGCAACGGTTCGTACAGCTACGGCTGGACCGGCTGGAGCTGCTCCGGCGGCAGCTGCACCATCGACCCGTCCAACGACACCTTCTGTGCCAACGAGCAGGTCTACGTCACCGTCAGCGACACGAGCCTCTGTCCCTCGGCCCAGTCCGAGACCGAGACCTACACCAAGACCACCACCGTCACGGCCTCGAACAACTAGACCCCGTCTAGACCTCGTAGAGCCGGTCGGCGAAGCGGCGCAGCACGTCGCCCACCACGCCGCGCACGGGCATCGTCGCGGCGATGCCGTAGACCGGGGCCATGCCGCCGCCCTCGCCCTTTGGCTCGGCGCGGACCTGCTCCACCGCCAGCCGGAGGTCGTCGATGAACCGCTCTGCCACCCCCGGCTGGGTGTGGCGCAGGGTGACGCAGATGTGGACGCACGGTGGGTGGTGCAGCCCGTTGAGTGACCAGCCGCGCTTGGTCATCGCGTCCATCACCCGGTAGACGTCGGTCCCCTGGTCCCGGGTGGCGAAGGCGATGACCCACAGGGGATCAACCAGCACCCGCAGACCGGGGATCGACTCGACGCCGCTGCGGATCGTCCGCGCCGTCTCGAGGATCGCCCGGGTCGAGTCGAGGTAGCCCTGCTCGCCCTGGGAGACCATCGCTGCCCAGCAGGCGGCGCTCAACGCGCCCGGGCGGCTGCCGGCGAGGGTCGGCGAGAAGTAGAGCCCGCCGGGCCAGTCGTCGATGGTGTAGTACTGGTAGTGACGCAGGGTGCGGCCGCGGTAGAGCACCACCGAGGTGCCCTTGGCCGCGTAGCCGTACTTGTGGGTGTCGGCCGAGATCGAGGTCACGCCCGGCAGGCGGAAGTCGAACCGCGGCACCGGATAGCCGAGCCGGGTGGCCCACGGCAGGACGAAGCCGCCGAGGCAGGCGTCGGTGTGGAAGCCTACCCCCCGGGCGTGGGCGATCTCCGACATCGGCTCGATCGGGTCGATGGCGCCGTGGGGAAAACTCGGCGACGAGCCGACGACGACGATCGTGCGACGCGAGATCGCCCGCCGCACCTCGCCCACGTCGGCCCGGCAGCTCTCGTCGATCGGGATCCGCACCGGCTTGATGTTGAAGTACTGACATGCCTTGTCGAAGGCCGCGTGGGCGGTGACCGGCAGCACCATCTCGGGCGAACGGATCCGACGGCGGTCGCGAGCGAGGTCGCGGTAGGACTTCATCGCCAGCAGGATGCTCTCGGTCCCGCCCGAGGTGACCGTGCCACAGATCTCGTCTCGTGCCTCCCCGGCCTCCCTCTCGCTCGCCGCCTGGCCACCGAGCATGTGGGCGGTCATCGCCACGATCTCTGCCTCGTACTTCGCGCCGCTCGGCCAGAGGTCGGCGTGCAGCGGGTTGGCCTGGGAGTTGATCGCGTAGACCTGGTTGAGGAAGTCGATGTGCGCCTGGTCGCCGTGGTAGACCGCCCCGGAGGCGAAGCCGTCGGACCAGGACTCGCGCTCGTGATCGGCGATCCCCTGCATCGTCGAGAGGACCTCCTGGTGGGGCTGGCCCTGCCGGGGCAACTCGGTGAAGCGGGCGAAGCCGAGCCTGTCGTAGGGGCGCATCGT
>JAUVBO010000787.1 GCA_030591195.1 Pseudomonadota bacterium | reverse complement strand
CGGCTGCTCGCGCGCAAGCCCGCGGGCTCGAGCGGTACGCGGACCTCGCGGGCCACGCTCCACGGCAATGCCGCCGAGGCGCTGATGGCCCTCGGGCGGCTCGACGAGGCGATCCAGCGCTACCGGGCGGCGCTCCGCCTGCGCTCGGGCTACGTGCTGGCCTGGTGGGGCCTGGCGGTGGCGCTCGATCGTGACGAGCAGGTGAGCAAGGCGATGGCGGCGGTCCAGCGGGCGCTCGCCCACGACAGCAACATGGGGCGCCTGAAGGATCCCGGGGTGTTCTTCATCCCGAGAGGCGATGCCCACTATTACTACGCCCTCGGCTACCTGGCCCAGGGCAAGCCCGAGGAGGCCAAGCGGAGCTTCGAGCGGTTCGTCAAGGAGCTGCCGCAGAACGCGTGGATCTTTCGCGCGCGGGACCATCTGGCCCAGCTCGGCCGGTCCAAGCAGCCGACGCGCAAGCGGCGCAAGCGGCTCGCGCCGTTCCCCGACGGCAAGGCCGCCAGCGGCGAGGGCGGGACCAACAGAGCTCGTTCGAGCATCCGTTACCGGATGCAGTCGCGATCGGACAAGATCCGCGGCTGCTACCGCAAGGAGCTGCGCGCGCGCAAGGACCTCACCGGCCAGGTCAGGATCTCGTTCGTCGTCGATGCGAAGGGGCGCGTGAAGCAGGCGACCTTGCTCAGCAGCACCATCCGGCGACCCTCGCTGCACGCCTGTGTGCTCAAGGTCATCCGCGCGACCAAGTTTGGCTCGCTGGCCGGCGGCCGGTCGGTGAAGATGATCTACCCCTTCGACTTCAAGCCCCTCTGAGGGGCGCCTCCCGGATGCTCCTCGGCGCTCACGAGTCGGTGGCTGGCGGCCTGCACCTCGCCTTCGAGCGGGCCGAGCGCGACGGCTGCGAGGCGATCCAGATCTTCACCACCTTCAACACCCGCTGGGCCGAGCGGGTCGTGTCCGACGAACAGGCGAGCCTCTTTCGGTCGGAAGCGGCCGCGTCCGCTACGCCGGTGCTGGCCCACGCGCATTACCTGATCAACCTCGCGAGCCCGGATGACGAGCTCTGGTGGCGCTCGGTCGACGCGCTGACCGCCGAGCTGGTGCGGTGCGAGACCCTCGGCATCGAGGGGGCGGTGGTCCACCCTGGGGCGCACGTCGGCGCCGGGGAGGCGCGGGGCCTCGCGCGGGTGGCCCGCGCGCTGTCCGAGGTCCACCGTCGCTGCCCGGGGTTCCGCGCCCGGGTGCTGCTCGAGAACACGGCCGGCCAGGGGACGGTGCTGGGCTATCGCCTGGCCCACCTAGGGCGAGTCATGGAGCAGACCCACCAGGGCTATCGACTGGCGATCTGCATCGACACCTGCCACGCGCTGGCAGCGGGCTACGACCTGTCACCGGCCCGGGGCTATCGCGCGGCGATCGCCGAGATCGAGCAGCAGGTGGGCTTGAGCGCCGTGGCAGCGTTTCATCTCAACGACTCGAAAGGCGCCCTCGGCAGCCGCCGGGACCGTCACGAGCACGTGGGCGAGGGGGCGGTCGGTCGGGCGGCCTTCGCTCGGCTGGTCAACGATGAGCGTTTCGCCGGTCTGCCAGCGGTGGTGGAGACGCCGGCCGAGCCCGACGGTTCGTCTTCCTTCGGCCGCAACATCCAGGCGTTGAAGCGGCTCAGAAGGACAGCTCGAGCTTCTGGCCGGCCTTGATCTCGACCTCGCGCACGGGTGACTTGCGTCCCTTGACCACGGAGTGGATGCGGTGCTTGCCCACCGGGACCCGCCGGAGCACCCGCCGCTGTCCGCCGCCGACGAAGCGCCCATCGAGGTAAAACTGGGCCGTGGGAGAGGTCGAGGTCACGGAGATCGTGCCGTGCTTGGCGCTGGGATCGTTGCGGAGCAGCCGGAGGCGGTCCAGCGGCAGCCTGGCGCCGACCACCGGCGACCCTGGCCGGCGACCGACGGGTGCGACGCCCCTGGGCGTCACACGGCGCGGCGCAGCTCCGGCCGCGGTGGTGGCGGCAGGCGCGACCTTGGTCGGCGTGGTCCGTGTCGCGGCGCGGGTCGTCGCGGTGCGGGTCGTCCCCGGGAGGGTCGCCTTCGTCGAGCCTGGCTGCCGACGAACCGGACGCGCCCGGCGGCGGGGAGCCGCGGGAGGCCTGCTGCGCTGGGGACGGCGCAGGTTTTTCTTCTTGGCCGGCTCCTCGTTCTGCAGCAGCACGTAGGCGGAGACACCGCCGAAGATCAGCAGCGCCACGCCGAGCACCACGAACAACCACAGCCGGCCCCTTGGCTTGATGACCTGGGCCGGCTGCAGCGAGACCGGCTCTTGCTCGGAGGTGGGCGGCTGCGGCGGCGCCCCCGCCCGCAGGGACTCACCTTGAGCCGCCTGATCGAGGTCGTCGAGCTTCATCTCTCCGGTGGTCAGGGCGCGGATCTTGCCCTGGGCCGGGACCTGGTGCTGCCCCGTGGTGGCCGACAGCGGGTCGAAGGCGCCGAGCAGCGCCTCCAACGACGGTGTGCGGCGCTTGGGATCCTTTTCGAGTGCGCGCAGCACCGTCTCGTCGATGCCCGCGGGCACGTTCGCCAGCTCGCTTGGCGGCCGGACCGGGTCGTTGAGGTGCTGCTCGAGGGTCGCGGCGAACGAGTCGGCGACGAAAGGGACCTTGCCGGTGAGCATCTCGTAGAGCAACACGCCGACGGCGTAGATGTCGCTGCGCTTGTCGCCGGGATCTCCCTTGATCTGCTCTGGCGCGAGGTAGATCGCGTGCTCGGCGGGGCGGGGCTCGTCGGTGGGCTCGTCGAGCGGCGGGTGAACGCGCCAGACGCCGAAGTCGAGCAGCTTGATCCGGGGCTGACCGTCCTGGGGCCACTGGACGATGACATTGCCGCCGTGGAGCCGTCGGTGCGCAATCCCGCCGGCGTGGAGCGCGCCGAGCACCGTGCACAGCTCGCGAACCAGCGGCAGGAAGTTGCGCCGGGACAGCGGCGCGTGCTTGCGCACCAGGTCGCGCAGGACGTGCCCCTCGACCCACTCGAGGACCGCATAAAGGCGGCCGCTGGTGGTGTGGCCGAAGCCGAAGATGTCTGCCACCGCCGGGTTGTCGAGGGCCGCCACCTGCTTGGCCTCGTGGGAGTACCGCCCTCGAGCCACCGCGCCTCCGGTGGCCGCGTGCAGGATCTTGATCGCACAGGGTTTCT
>JAUVBO010000884.1 GCA_030591195.1 Pseudomonadota bacterium | reverse complement strand
GGTTCTGGGTCGCGAGGGCGATGAACGGGCGGGGCAGGGCGTAGGCCTGTCCGTCGATCGTCACCTGGAACTCCTGCATCGCCTCGAGCAGCGCCGCCTGGGTCTTGGCCGGGGCGCGGTTGATCTCGTCGGCGAGCAGCAGCTGGGTGAAGACCGGGCCCGGGCGAAAGACCAGCTCGTTGTGCTTGGCGTCCCAGACCTTGTTGCCGGTGACGTCCGAGGGCATCAGGTCGGGGGTGAACTGGATCCGCTTGAACTGCAGACCGAGCACCCGCGACAGGGCGCGGACCATCAGCGTCTTGCCCAGCCCGGGCACGCCCTCGATCAGCACGTGACCCTGGGCCACCAGCGCGATCAGCACGCCCTCGACGATCTCCTCCTGGCCGACGAGCACCTTGCTCATCTCCTGGCGGATGCGGCCGACCAGATCGACGAAGCCGGCCATCGGCCCCGGCGCGCTCGGCGCGGCTGGCGCGGCGGACGGGGGCGGCCCAGCGGACGGGGGCGGCGCGGCCGCCGCCGGCGGGCCGGCCGGCGAGGCCGGTGGGGTGCTAGGAGCGGATTTGAGCTCGTCCACGATTCTTTCCTCCGGAGCGGGCGGCGCTGCCGCGCTGCAAGTCGGCGAGCGACTGGCTCAGCCTGAAGTGACGTTGGACCTCGCGTGGCTCGGCCGGCAGGTGGACCTGGGTGGTTGCCTGCTCGACCTGCTCGAGCAGGTCGAGCACGGCCTGCTGGTCGCGGCCGGTACGGGTGGAGATCAGGCGCGCGAGCGCGTTCTTCTGCCTGGTGGCCTCGGCGGTGTCCCCGGGGCGAGGCGCGGACCCGAGGATCCGGGCGACGCAGCGGTGATAGACCTCGGCGAGGGCGTGGCGCGAGGCGCTCGCGCCGAGGTAGAGGTTGCCCAGGGCGCGCGCGTGCTGGGAGAAGCGTCGGCGGCGGGTGTCGGCGGGTGGCGTCGATTCGCCGAAGCGGGGGCCGAGGACCCAGAAGAGCAGCGCCAGCCAGATCAAGCCGTGGATCATCGTCGGCATCAGGTTGGCGCGCTTGAGCATCTCGAGAAACTGGCCGGCGCGTTTCTGCTCGAGGAACGAGACCTTGCCGCCCGGCGGCGCGTGCTCCTCGAGCCACCGCCGGATGACCACCGGCAGATCGTCCTCGTTGACCTTCCTGTTGATCAGCAGGTCGGCGTGGGCCAGCACCAGCAGCCGGCCCTTCTCGATCCGGTGCTCGAAGGCGAGCGAGCGTCCAGGCTGGCTGGTGCTCTCGATCAGCGCGCGCCCGGTCTTCGGCGTCTCGAGCTGGCAGGCAGCCTTGCCGATCTTCAGCGAGGGGGCGCCGACCACCCGCAGCTCGTGGCCCTTGAGCTTCATCTCGCGCGCGACCTTGACCTCGCCGAAGGCGACGTCGGCGCAGTAGCCGTTTTCGATCAGCGGCGGGGCGTAGATCACCAACTTGCCGCCCGCGACCCACCGCTGGACCGTCTTGGTGTACAGCGGGTTGCTCTCGCCGAGCACCAGCAGGACGTCGAGCTCGTCCGTCAGCCGCCCGACGTCGCTGATCCGTCCAGTGCGGTAGCCGAGATCCTCGAGCAGCATGTAGAGCACCAACGACCCGCCACGCTGGCGCGAGAAGCTGCTCTGGGCCGCCGCCGGCCGGCATGGGCCGGCCAGCAACACGGCCAGCGAGATGGCTGCGAGCCGCGCGCCCGAGCGCGGGGACGGGGTCGAAGCGCGGGGCGGACGATCGTCGACCGGCTTCATCCGCGGGTCCTCTCGCTGACCGCGTGATCGAGCTCGTCGAAGCGCTCGCGTCCTGGCGGGCTCTTGCCGAGCACCGCCCGCTCGGCGGCCTCGGTCACCGCGGCGAGCGTCCGTCGCAGCGGCGGCTTGGAGGCCAGCGCCCTGACGTAGGCCCAGGTGGTGGTCGCCTCGTCGAGGTGCAGGTGGCCGCGGCGCTGCAGCGCGAGCAGCGTCGCCCGGTGCAGGGCGGCGAAGGCCCGGGTCAGCTCTCCCCGATCGGCGAGCTCGCGGCACCCCGAGAGGTCGACCCGCCACGGTCGGCGCTGCTCGTCCGCTGGTGCCTCATCGTCGATGTTCAGCTCCTCGCCCTCGTCGGTCGGGACCTCCCGGTAACCGCTCTGAAGCGCGCGGATCAGGGGGATCAGCATCGCGGCGAAGACCAGCCCGAGCACCAGGTAGCCGACGAAGGAAGGGACCTGGACCGACGAGCGCTGCTGCTTGCCCTGCTGCTGCGGCTTGGCCGGCTCGCCGCAGCTGCAGCCGCTCGGCTGCTCGCGCTGCTGCTCGATGCCGAGCTTGTGGTAGATCCGTTCGATCCGCTGGTGGGTGTCGCCCACGTCCCTCGCCGGCGGGTGGGCCTGCTTCGCGCCGGGCACCTCGGCCGGCTTGCCCGCTGGCTGGTCCGGGGCACCGCGGGCACCGCGGCCGTCACCGGCGAGGATCCCACCGACCAGCAGCGCGGTCAGCAGCGCGAAGCGCGCGTTGGAGCCGAGCCTAGGCCGCCGAGGCATGGCGACGCTCCAGTTGCTGGGCGCGATCCCGGAAGGCGATCTCGAGATCCCAGCCCTCCTTGCGGATCCGCACGTCGAGGTAGACGAAGAACCAGATCATCGTCGCCAGCGGCACGGCGAGGGCGAAGCCCACCAGCCCGACCAGGTGGCGGTAGTGCTGGTAGTTGGTGAGGGCGCCGATCGCCTCGATGTTGCCGCCGAGCACCTTGGCGACGATGAAGTGCAGCAGCGAGGCGAGCGCCACGCTGGCGTAGATCAGCACGCCGCCGGTGTTCGCCGCGTGGGCCAGCACGTGGCCGTGGTAGCCGATGGCGAAGCGGCGACCGCGCCGCAGCGAGGCGCCGAGCGGCGACCGCTCGAGCACCACGATCGGCCCGAGGAACCAGGAGTAGCGCC
>JAUVBO010000378.1 GCA_030591195.1 Pseudomonadota bacterium | reverse complement strand
GGTACTCGAGCAGCGAGCCGAGCTACTCGAGCAGGGCGTCGATCTCGGCCAGGGTCCGCTTCTCGCACATGCCGAGCATCGCCGCGGCGTTGTTCGGACAGGCCGCAGCGCAGAGGCCACAGCCCTGGCAGCTCGCCGGGTCGACGACGATCTGGTCCCGGACGGCGTCGTGGTGCCGCGCGTCGAAGGGACAGACGCTGACGCAGGTCTGGCAGCGGGCGCAGTTGGCCTGATGGACGGTCGAGGTCGCCATCGGAGCGGCGAGCGCGTCCTTCGACAGGTAGGTGTACGCCCGCTGAGCCGCGGCCTCGGCCTGAGCCACCACGTCGACCATCGGCGCCGGGGCGTGGGCGGTGCCCGCGAGGAAGATGCCATTGCGCAAAAAATCCACCGGGCGCCACTTCGACTCGGCCTCCTGGAAGAAGCCATCGGGGTCGAGCGGCACGTCGAAGGCCTTGCCCACCGCGGCGTTTTTCGCCGCGGGCTCCACACCCGTCGAGAGGGCCAGCAGATCCGCGGCCACCTCCACCGGTTGCTGCAGCACCTGGTCGACGAAGCGCACCACCGGCCTGCCGTCCCGCAGCTCCACCTCGGGTTTTCTCTGGCGATCGTAGCGGGCGAAGATGATCCCCGCCTTGCGCGCGGCGGTGAAGTGCTCCTCGAGGAAGCCGTAGGTCATCAGGTCGCGGTAGAGGATGACGATCCGGGCGTCCGGGTTGATCTCGCGGATCTTGAAGGCGTTCTTCAGCGCCGCCGAGCAGCAGATCCGGCTGCAGTAGTCGTGCAGGCCAGCACCCGTCTCCCGGGAGCCGACGCACTGGATCATCACCACCGTGCCCCAGCCGCGGGCGTCGAGCTCGCCGCTGGCGATGCCGCCCTCGACCTCGGACTGGGTCAGGATCCGGTCGGACTGCTGGTGGCCGTAGAGGTCCGTCAGCGCCTCGGTGCCGCCGGTGGCGATGATCGCCGCCCCGTGCTCGATCGTGATCTTCTCCTGCTCGCCGCGCGCTTCGCCCTGCTCCGCGCCACGCCTGAGGATCCTCGTGGTGAATCCGCCGATCTGGCCCTCGCTCTCGATCACCTCCGAGCGCAGGTGGACCTCGATCAGCTCGTGGGCCTCGGCCTGCCGGGCGAAGTCGCCGATCAGCGCCGGCGGCGAGAGGTGGTCGAGGGTGTAGTGCACCCTCTCTCTGGCCCAGCCGCCGAGACGATCGGCGCGCTCGACCAGATCCACCGGGATCCCGCGATCAGCAAGCGAGAGCGCGGCGCGCAACCCGGCGACCCCGCCGCCGACCACCAGCGCCCGCCGGGTCATCGGCACCGTGCGCGCAGCGAGCATCTCGCTGGCCTTGATCCGCTCGATGGCCACGGTCAGCTTGCCGACGATCCGCGCCATCCGGTTGCCGTTGACCGCCGCTTGCTCGTCGATCGCTTCGCGCAGCTCGATCAAGTCGGTCAGCTGGGGCGAGAACCCGGCTTCCCGCGCGAGGCGGGTCAGCTGACGCCGGCGGCCGAGAGGCAGCACGCCGCCAAACAGCACCCGGTTGGCCTCGCTGGCCGCCAGTAGCTCCTGGACCTGCTCGAGCCCCTGGTCGCCGCTGAGGTCCTCGATCACGTCGATCGCCACCAGGCCCTGGCGCGCGCCGATCGCACCCGCGACCGCGGACAGGTCGACGCCGCCCTGCCCGCCGCCGGCCTTGCGGTAGCCGCAGAGCACCAGCTGGACCTTGGCCACCTCGCGCCGACATGGCTTGAGCGGCAGCTCCTCCGCCGGATCCGTCGGGCGGCGACCGAGGCGCGCCAGCAGCTTGGCGGCCTCGCCCGCAGCGCTCGAGCCGCTGACCAGCGCGTCGGAGATGTCGGTCAGGCCGGCAATCGATCCGCAGAGGTAGACCCCGGCCTTGGCGCTCTTGACCTTCTCCACGCCGCCAGCGCGGGGGAAGTGGCCGTGGGGATCCGGCTCGACACCAACCATCCGCGCGAGCTCGGACGTTGCCTGCTGGGGCACCTGCCCGGTGGAGAGCACGACCAGATCGAAGCGCCGGTCCTCCCAGCGGTCGCCACTCGGCGTCAGGTGCCGGATCCTCAGCGTACCATCCGGCGCTGGCTCGACGCTGTGCACCCGGGTGCGGACGAGCTCGACCCCGTGCTCGGCAACCGCCTGCTCCTGGTAGCGGTGGAAGCCCTTACCGAAGGTCCGCAGGTCGATGTAGAAGATCGTCGTCTCGATCCCCTGGCCGCCCTTCTCGTGGGCCAGCACGGCCTCCTTCAGCGCGAACATGCAGCAGATCGACGAGCAGTAGTCACGCCCCTCCTTGGGGTTTCGCGAGCCCACGCACTGGAGCCAGGCGATCTTCCGCGCCGGCCGGCCGTCCGAGGGGCGGGGGATGAAGCCCGCCTCGTAGCAGCCGGTGCCGCTGACCAGCCGCTCGAACTCGAGCGCAGTGACCACGTCGGGCGAGCTCGAGTAGTTGCGCCGGTCGAGGTCCGTCGGGCGGTAGATCCCGCTGCCGGTGGCGATCACCACCGCGTCGACCTCGACGGTCAACTCCTCGTCGCGAGCCTCCAGGTCGATCGCTCCCACCGGGCAAACCTCGACGCACTCGCCGCAGCGGGTGCAGGCCTCGGCGTCGATGACGTAGTTGTTGGCCGCGTTGTTGGGCACGGGCCGGAAGATCGCCTTGCGACTGGTCAGCCCCTGGTTGAACTCGTCGGCCACGTCCACCGGACAGACCGCGACGCACTTGCCGGTGCCGACGCAGACATCGGGATCGACGTAGCGCGCCCGCCGGCGCAACCTGGCGCGGTAGGCGCCGGGATCGCCCGACAGCTCCTGCACCTCGGTGAAGGGCAGGATGCGGATGTTGTCGTGGAACAACCCCTTGCGCATGCAGTGCTCGGAGCCAGCCTCGCGGCCGACCACCGGCAGCATCTTGCACATCCCACAGTGGTCGGTGGGGAACTGGTAGTCGAGCTTGGCGAGGATCCCGCCGATGGCCGGTGCGCGCTCGGTCAGCGTCACCAGGTAGCCCGCCTCGGCGAGGTCGAGCGCCGCGCGGATCCCGCTGACGCCGGCGCCGATCACCAGCGCCGCGCCGACCTCGGCCTCGGGCTCGGCCTCCTCGCCGGCCTCGTCAGCCTCGTCAGCTGCCGGATCCTGCTGATCGAGCTCAGCGTCGGCCGGCTGATCGTCGACGTTTCGTTCTTCCTTCACTTGGATCGCCCCGTCTTCACTTGGCTCGCCCCGTCTTCACTTGGCTCGCCCCGTCTTCACTTGGACTGCCCCGTGACCTCGCCCAGCTCGGCGTCATAGAAGGTCGACATCGGCTGCTTCTCCTCGACGTCGCGTCCGGGCAGGTACTCGAAGCGGGCCTGGGTGCCCTGGGCCACCGACCGGAACAGCTCCATCACCGGGATCTCGTTGGGACAGGCGCTCGAGCACTGGCCGCAGCCGACGCACAGCGTGCTCATGTGCACCATCCGGGTCAGGTGGTACATCACCGTGTCGGTGGGCATCTTGACCCGGCCCTTCTTGATCGCCCACTTGATGTACTGGTCGCTGTCGTGGCGGAAGGTGTCGGTGACGAAGACGCACTCGCGGCAGTAGCAGACCGGGCAGGCGACGCGGCAGTTGTAACAGTTGATGCACCCGGCCGCGGCCTCCATCAGCCCGTCGAGGTTGCCGGCGCGCTGCCGGTACTCCTCGAACATCGCGTCGCGGTGGGCCACGCGCTCGGCGACCAGCTTGTCGAGCGCCTCGGTCCGCCCCGCCGGCGCCTCGCCGTCGAGCAGGATCCCGAGCTGGGCCACCGCCTCCTGGCCCTTGTCGCTCACCGCCTCGACCAGCAGGCTGGTCGAGATCTCGTCCGCGCCGACGAGGCAGATCCGCAGGTCCACCGGCTCTGGCACCGGGTGCTCGCAGGCCTGGCAGGCCCGGGCGATGTCGATCTCGTCCCGCGCGGTTCCTTCCCCGGCGAGTGCCTTGGCGATGAAGGTCTTCGACAGCTCGTCGTCGGCGTTGGCCAGGGCGAGGTAGTCGTGATTCTCGTAGCGGCCGAGGCAGTCGAAGCCGATCACCAGCAGCTCGTGATAGCTGCCCTGGTTGAGCTTGACCAGCTCGGTGAAGCCGCGAAGCTCGCAGCTGCGAGCGACCACCGCCACCGGGCGACCGTGGGGCCTGAAGGTCAGCGAGGAGAGCGCCTTGGCCGAGCTCTGGGTCACCACCGGCGCGAAGGGATCGGCGGCGGTCAGGTCCTCGTCGTCGGCGAACAGCGTCTGCATCACGACGTTCTTGTGCGCCTGGCGGGCGGGGACCAGCACCGCATCGACCACCTTCTTCGCCAGCAGACGCGCGAGCAGCTCGCGCACCGCGGCCGTGGGATCGCCGTCAGTCTTGAGCGCGAAATACTGTCCCATCGGTTTCGTTCCTGTCGTCGCGGGCCGCCCGGCAGAGCCCCCCGCGCAAGACATGGAGCCCCGAAGAAGCTTCGCTAGGCAACCTTGATGCGGTTGGACTCGCACGGGCCGAGCTGCCTGAGCTTGTCGGTCAGATCGTTGACCACCTCGGCAAACATGTTGCCCTCCGAGGCCGCCACCCAGCGCAGCCAGAGCCGGTCCTTGTCGATGCCGAACCGCCCGAGCACCTCGTGCAACAGCGCCACCCGCCGACGCGCCTTGAGGTTGCCGTTGATGTAGTGGCAGTCGCCCGGCCAGCAGCCGCCGACCAGCACCCCATCGGCGCCCTCGAGGAAGGCCTTGAGCACGTACATCGGGTCAACCATCCCGCTGCACATCATCCGCACGATCTTGACGTTCGGCGCGTACTGCAGCCGCGACGTGCCAGCCAGATCCGCTGCGGTAAAGGTGCACCAGTTGCACAGAAAGGCAACG
>JAUVBO010001005.1 GCA_030591195.1 Pseudomonadota bacterium | reverse complement strand
GTTCTCGGGCCCGGGCCAGCGCGCCCGCTCGGCGCTCTCCCCGGCGTTTGCTCAGACGAGTGAGGAGGAGACGGAGTTCGACGAGGAGGCGACCCAGCTCGACGCGCGCGACTCGGAGCTCGAGCTGGCCGATCCGCCGGCGGCCGTCGACGACGAGTGGTACTTTGCCGTGGACGGCAACCAGTTCGGGCCGATGGATTTCACCGAGCTCTGCTCGCGCGTCAAGCGCGGCGAAGCGCGCAGCGAGACCGGTGACGAGGTGTTCGTCTGGCGCGACGGCCTCGACGACTGGGTGGAGGTCGCCAACGTCCCGGAGCTCCGCCCGTACGAGCCGCCTCCGCCGCCGAAAGGGCGTTCGGGTCTATTTCGTCTGCCCGGGCTGGCGGCCCGGGAGTCCCAGGTGCCACCACCGCTCGGCTTGGCGACTCAGCCGGGCCAGGCGGTGCCCGTAGCCGGCGGCAGCCAGGTGTTCCGGCTTCCAGGTGGCAGCCAGGTCGTCGCCGCGCCTGGCGGTAGCCAGGTCGTCGCCGCGCCAGGTGGCAGCCAGGTCGTCGCCGCGCCAGGTGGCAGCCAGGTCGTCGCCGCGCGGTCGCTGCTGCAGCCCTCCCATTCGCAGCTGTCGCCGGTCTCACACCTGCCGCCGCCGCTGGAGCGGAGTGCCTCCGACAACGCCGCCGTCGAGGCGGCGGGGGCCATGGAATCCGGGCTGTTGCAGCTCCCGGCTTCCTACCCGCAAGGCGCGCTGGTGCCCGCGGCGACGCCAATTCCGGCCGTCGCGCCAGCCCCCGCCGGCACACCGCTGAGCACCAAGCTCGCGGCCGTCGGTGGCGTCGTCAGCACCATCACCGGCATCGCGCTCCTGGTCTATTTCCTCGCGTTCGACAGGCCGCGCAAGGTGCCGCCGAAGCCGGAGCCATCGAGGCTCGCGAGCCACGTGCCGACCAAGCCGCCAGCGGACGACCACGGTGACGACAAGACCGACGACGAGGGTGTGATCGCCTTTCCGGAGATGAAGATCGAGCGGTCGGGGCGCGGTGAGAAGACCGTCCGGCCGCGGAGGGGAAGGGCGCGGCGGCGGCCGGCGAGGCCCAAGGAGCCAGCCGGGCCAGCCGTCAACCCCGAGGAGGAGAAGCGAAAAAGGCGCCTGCTGGCGCTCTACAAGCAGAGCGCCGGCGACGAGCAGCGGGTGCCCGCCGAGAGCCACAAGGACCGGCGACGCACAGCCCCCCGCCGCCGGATCGGTCCGGGAGACCTGGCCAAGGTCCAGCGGGCGAACGCCCGGGCGCTCAAGGCATGTTACGAGCGAGCGTTGAAGCGCGACCGGACGCTCTCCAACGTGCGCGTGGACGCCCAGCTTGGCATCAGCGGCACCGGCCTGGTTCGCTCGGTGAGCGTCACTGGCTCGAGCAGCGAAGATCTCACGGGTTGCCTCCGGCGTAACCTCAAGCGATGGGTTTTCCCGGCAGTGGGAGCGCAGAATATCTCGTTCCCCCTGATCTTCCGTGGATCTTGACCGTCGGGACTTGATCAGCTGACGTCGATCAGCTCGGCCGTCTCGATCGCCTTGTCGACCAGGGTCGGATCAAGCTTGGCCTCGGCCTCGCGGGCGCGGTCGATCGATGCGCGGGTGGCGGGGTGCTTCGGCACGAAGAGCGAGCAGCAGTCGTCGTGTGGCAGGATCGAGATCTCGTAGGTCCCGATTCGCTGGGCCAGCCGGATCGTCTCTGCCTTGTCGAACGAGATCAGCGGGCGAAGTACCGGCACCGACGCGACGTCCTCGATGCAGGCCAGGTTCTGGAGCGTCTGGCTCGCCACCTGACCGAGGTTCTCGCCGGTCGCGAGCGCGGGGCAGCCCCGCGCGTGAGCCAGGGCGCTGGCGATGCGCATCATCTTCCGGCGGTAGAGCACCACCGCCAGCTCCGCGGGGGCGTGGTCGCGGATGTCACACTGGATCTCGGTGAAGTGAGCCACCCATACCGGCACGCTCGGCTGGTTGTCGGTCAGTCGCGTCGCCAGCTGGATCACCTTGTCCTGGGCGCGGTCGCTGGTGTACGGCGGCGAGTGAAAGTAGACCGCCTCCACCGCACAGCCTCTCTTCTGCATCAGGTGTCCGGCGACCGGCGAGTCGATCCCGCCCGAGAGCAACAGCAACACCTTTCCCTCGCAGCCCGTCGGTAGCCCACCGGCACCGTGGGTCCGCCCGACGTAGACGAAGCTGCGCTGCTTGCCGATCTCGACGCCGACGACCAGCTCGGGGTGGTGCAGGTCCACCGGCATCGACGTGGCCTCGACCAGCGCGGCGCCCACCTCGCGGCTGACGTCGATCGATGTTAGCGGGTAGCTCTTGTCGGCGCGCTGGGTCTCGACCTTGAACGAGCGCGGCAGGGGTCCGGGCCGGGCGGCGAGCAGCTCCACCGCCGTGGCGCCGAGGCGCTCGACCGTGGGTGAGGCGACGGCCGTGGCCACGCTCAGCGACGAGATGCCGAAGACTCGCTCGAGGCGGGCGGCGGCGCGCTCGGTCTCGGCGGGCG
>JAUVBO010000003.1 GCA_030591195.1 Pseudomonadota bacterium | reverse complement strand
GCGCCACCGGCCACAAGCAGATCCCCTTTGCTGGCCACCGCCAAAGCAATGAACACCTTCGCATCTAGTGATTCGAAGCAGGAAACCATGGTGACCGACGGGTCACTGACTCGTCAACACCTCGTTCTGTCGTCCGCCCCACGCGAAGCGCTGATCACCGCGTCAACGGCCACGGGAGCCGTGGCTCCATTTCGTGATAGATTGCGAGATCAAGCTGATCAAAGGGAGGCTCCGGTGAAGAAGTGGTCGCTGCTGTTGATCGTCGGGATGCTGGCCGTCTCGGAGCGGGCCGACGCCCAGGGCTTCATCATCCCCGAGCTCGGGACGCGGGTGAACGGGATGGGCGCGGCCATCGGTCGCCCCGACGACGTCTCGGCGATCTACCACAACCCGGGGGCGCTGGCGCTGCTGCCCGGCACCCAGGTGATGATCAGCTTCGGCGCGGCGTTCATCGGCACCGACATCCGCGTCCACCCCTGGCCGGGCAGCGAGCCCTACCTGACCGACCCGGTGGACAAGGACGGCTACTTCCCCGAGCAGGGGGCGAACGTCTTCGCGCCGATCCCGATGATCGGCGTCTCGACCAACCTCTGGTCGGAGAAGATCGTCGGGGCCCTCGGCGTCTACGTGCCCAACGCCGCCGGGGCCTCGTTCGGCGAGGACTCGCCCGGCCGCTACCACATCATCGACGGCACCCTGTTCTCGGCCTTCTTCACCGGGGCCCTCGCCTACCGGCCCCTCGACTGGCTCGCCGTCGGTTTCGGCGCCAGCGCGGTCTATATCCGCATCAGCCGCCGGTCGCTGTTCTTTCCGGTGCTGGCCGACGGCACCGACTTCTCCGCCACCCTCGGCAAGGAGACCGAGCTGACCCTCGAGGGCGACGACATCAAGCCGGCCTTCAACCTCGGCGTGCAGATCTGGCCGCACCGGACGGTAAGCATCGGCCTGATGATGCTGACCCGCTACGACGTCGCCCTCGAGGGCCCGCTGACGCTCAAGCTCGATCCCAACTCCCTCGGCGCCGGGATCGCCGACCAGCTCACCGACAACCGGCACGAGACCACGATCATCTCGCCATGGATCTTCGGCATCGGCGCCCACTGGGACATCACCCCGTGGCTCGAGGTCGGCGCCGAGTTTCGCCTCTACCTCAGCTCCCAGGTCGACGAGCAGCTGACCAAGATCACCGAGGGCGAGCTGCTGCCGACGTTCCTCAAGGACGGGATCGTCACGCCGAAGAACCTGCACAACTCGTTTCACACCGGTGCGGGCTTCATCGTCCGACCGTCGCTGCCGATCGATCTCGAGCTGATGGCGGGCTTTCACTACGACAACTCCGCCTCGCCGGACAACACCGTCGAGGTCTCGGCGCCGTCGTTCGATCTGCTGGCGATCCACTCGGGAGCCCGCTGGGCGATCAACAAGCGCTTCCGCGTCGCGCTGCTCTACTCGCACTACTGGTACTTCGAGCGCGAGACCACCGACAGCATCACCAGCCCGCCGACCAACTTCATCGGCTCGGGTCACAACAACCAGCTCTCGCTGGTGCTCGAGACCCGCTTCGGACCCGGCATCGGCGTCACCCCCGCCGCCCGCTGAGCCCGGGGAACCAAGGCATGCATTGCATCCATCGCCGAGACACCCGGGTTCCGCCGCTTCACCTGGCGCTGTTGTTCGCGCTGCTCGCCACGCTGGCCGGCGCCGGCTGCAAGCGTAGCCCGCCGGCCACCGGCAGCGACGGGCTCTCGCTGCGCTACACGGTCGACGTCAGCCGCGCCGGCACCGACTGGATCCAGCTCGCGCTCGAGGTGACCAACCTGCCCGCCGGACGCCACCTGCTGCTGCAGGGTGGCAACCCGGCGACGACGACGATCCGCGCCATCACCGCCAGGGCCGGCGACCGCGCGGTGAAGGTCACCGAGTCGCCCGACCTGAGGGCCGTCTGGAGGCTGACCACCAGCAAGGACGACGGGCCGCTGACCGTCCGCTGGGAGGCCCGGCAGGGCGGCCTCTCGCGACACGGCCACGAGGGCTACGTCGGCAAGAGCTTCGCGCTGGTCGACGGCGGCGTCTTCCTCGTGCCGCGCAAGTACTTCCGGCAAGAGGTCAAGGGCTGGCACGGCAGCTCCGACGTCGAGCGGATCCGGGTCAAGGTCAAGCCGAGGCCCGGCTGGCAGGTGGTCTCGAACATGAAGAGCGACGCGACGGGCGAGCTCGACCCGGCGGTCAAGGGCCGCTGGAAGGTCACGCACCTGACCCACTGCAACATCGGCCTCGGTCAGTTCGATCTGGTCCAGCGTCGCATCGGCGAGGTGAACAACCGGGTCTACGTCTATCGCGGCTGGCGCCCGGAGAAGAAAAAACGCGTCGCCTCGGGGGCGCTGCAGCTCTTCCGCGTCTTCGACAAGCAGGCGCCCTGCAGCGACGTGCCAACCTACACGACGATCTTCTTGCCCGCGGCCGCCGACCGCAAGACGGTCACCGGGCAGTTCTGGTCCACCGGCCAGGCGTACTCGATCGACGCCTACGAGGACCGGCCCAACCGGGTCTGGGAGCTCTACGCCCACCGCATCGCCCACGCGATCAACCGCTACCACGTCTGCGGAACCCACATCGACAGCGATCGGGAGCGCTGGTTCACCGAGGGCTGGGCCTCGTGGGTCGAGGTGACTCACACCCGCGCGGCCAAGGTCATCGGCAACGAGCAGCAGCTGGTGACCCTCGGCGCGCGCTACCAGGCCACGGCCCTCGGCGCGACGGAGGTCAAGGACTGCCCGATCTTCCACGAGGCGAAGAGGAGCTACAAGGACCTGACGCTCTACCTGCACTACGTCAAGGGTCCGCTGGTGGTGCAGCACCTCGACTGGGAGCTCCAGCAACGGACCGGCGGCAAGAAGTCGGTCAACGGCTTCATCAAGGCGATCTACCCGGCTCACCGGGGACACCAGAAGAACCTGCAGCTCAAGCGCGAGCTCGAGCGCTACTCCGGGCTGAACCTCGACCGGTTCTTCCGCCGCTACGTCGACCGCACCGGCTTCCTCTACCCGCTGCACCGCCAGTACCTCGAGCACGTGACGAAGCTCGAGCTCGAGGGCGCCGACGCCACGCCGGCGCTGACCGTCGACGGCCAGTCGCTCGGCGCCCGCCAGCACGGCCAGCTGGTGCGGGTGCTGGCCAAGATCGACGTCAAGGAGCCGCCGAAGGTGCGCGAGCGCCTGATCGAGCTGCTGTTGGTCGCTGCCGAGTACGGCCGTCGAGACCTCGAGGAGGTGCCGCAGGAGATGATCGCGCTCGCCGACAAGCTGCCCGGCAGCGTCCGGTTGTTGATCTTCCGCCACCAGAAATCACTGCTGGCCAAGAGCGCCGAGGCGTACCGCAAGTGGCTGACCGCCGCTCGCGCCAAGGCCAAGGTCTCCCGCCCCCACTGACTGATGTCACAGTGACCGACATCACACGCTCGGGGCTTCAACTGGCCTCGAAACCGCGATACCGTCGCCCTGTTCTGTTCCCCTCTGCTGTCGCAGGAGCCACCATGCGCGCTGGTTCGATTCTCGCTGTCGTCGTCCTGCTGCTGGCTCAGCTCGCCCCGTCAGCCGGGGCGGCAACGCCGATCGTCGTCGTCTACGACATCGAGGACAAGGGCGCCGGGCTCGACGAGGGGCTGCGAGATCGGCTGACCGACTACCTCGCCTCGAGCCTGGCCGCCACCGGCGCCTACCAGGTCGTCCCCCGGTCCCAGCTCAAGCAGCGCCTCAAGCGGGCCAAGCGCGAGTCGCAGAAGCGCTGCTACGACCAGTCGTGCCAGGTCGAGATCGGCCGCGAGCTGGCAGCGCAGAAGTCGCTCTCGACCCAGTTGATCAAGCTCGGCTCGCTCTGCATGGTCACCGCGGTGATGTACGACCTGCGCAAGGCGGCCAGCGAGGGCGGGGCCCGGGCCGAGGGCGGCTGCGAGGAAGCAGCCGTGGTCCAGTCGATCAAGCAGGTGATCGCCGACCTGGTGCCCGGCAAGACCCCGGCCTCGCCGCCCGCCCCGCCGAGCCCGCCGGCCACGCCGCCCCGACCCGCCGGTGGCGCCATGGTCTCGGTCGACATCCGCTCGACTCCTGCGGGCGCCGAGATCTTCGTCGATGGCCGCGCCCGGGGCGTCACGCCGCGGCGGTTCGAGCTCGGCAAGGGACGCAGCTTCGAGCTGACGCTCGAGAAGCGCGGCTACGCCCCGGTCAAGCAACGGCTGATGGTCGACGGCCGGTTGAGCCGCTCGTTTTCTCTCACGCTGACCGCCGCGGGTCGGGCGCAGCTGCGCACCCGGACCGAGTGGTTCGGCGCCGAGGTGCTAGCCGGCGCGACGTTCAACAGTCTCGATTACCGCTATGACGGCGCGAATGAAACCTACAGCGCGGAGACCCAGGGCATCGGCGGTGGGCTGCTGACCGTCGTCACGCTCAAGTGGCGCCGGCTGTTCTGGTCGATCCTCGAGATCGCCCTGAGCGGCGGCAAGGATATCGGCCCAAGCTTCATCTCCACCCGGCTCGGCTACCCGCTCTACCTCGGCAGCGACGGCACCCACCAGCTACGCTTCGGACTCGGCGTGGGCGGCGGCACCATGGGTGGCAGAGTTGGGGACGGCGGGGTGTTGCTCTCGCCGACAGCGCACTACTACTACCAGGGCCAGCGCTACTTCGTCGGGGTCGGCCTGCGGATGGTCCTTCCGGTGGTCGGCGACTTCGAGTACACCACCCACGATGGCACCAACAGCACGACCGAGTCGTACTACCCGGTGGCAGTGATGCTGACCGTGCCGATGGGCTGGATCGCGAGGCCCTGAGCCGCCGCTGGACTAGCGGCCGACGATCTTCTTGAACAGGCTGCTCAGGCGCCCGGCGCCGGCGCGGACCTCCTTGAGCGCCTCGCCGTGGGCGGGATCGATCTCGTCGAGGATCTGCCGGTAGACGACGATGGCGTCGGCCTTGTCGCCGAGCTGCTGCAGCTGGCGCGCCTCGGCGACCCGGATCCAGGTCTGGGCCTGCTTGTTGTCCGGCGCCTGGTCGAGCACCCGCTGCAGTGAGGCTCGCGCCAGATCGTGGCGCTTGAGCGCCAGGTGCTTAAGCGCCTCGGAGATCTGCGCCTGCACCGCCGCGCTGGGCGGCTCGGAGCGCGGCTCGCGGATCTCGGCGGCGAAGGCCGAGAGATCAGCGTGGGTCGAGCGATGGATCGGGTCCACCGGCGCGTGGCCGCCGACCTCCCGCGGGCTCGACCGGGCACCCTCGAGACCGGCCTTGGCCGCCTCGTAGGCCCGCTCGAGGGCATCGAAGATCCGCGCCACCAGTTGGCTGATCTCCTGGTCCTCGTAGTGGGCCCAGCGCTGGGGGTGGTACTTCTTCGCCTGGGCCAGGTAGCTCCGACGCAGCGCCGCCTGATCCGCGGTCGGCGGCACGCCGAGCACCTCGAGCGGCTCGCCGTCGAGCGAGGCGAGCTTGTTCTCGAGCGCCGCCTGGACGCCGGCGGGCAAGGCCGGCAGCTCCGACTCGGAGATCGACGGCAAGGACCCACGACCGACCCCGGCGCTGACCGCCACCGGCAGCGCCGGGCGCCCGCCGTGTCGCTCGAACCACGCCGCCAGCTGTCGCTGGTGCTCCTCGGAGACGTCGGTGAACCGCACCCCCATCCCTGCCTTGGCGCCCTCCGGCTTGCAGTCGGTGGGGATCACCCGGACCACCTGGGCCGAGAGGGCGATCGTCCCGACGCCCTCGGGCAGGTGGAGCCTGACCTCGATGGCGCTGAACAGGTCTCCCGGGTCGTCGGTCTCGATGAACAGACCGCCGCAGCTGATGTCCTTGGTGTAGAGGCAGGCGTACTCGGCCCAGCTACCGAGGCGTACGTCGACTGCGAGGCGACTCTGGCACCGGGGGTGCGTGCGTGGTGCTTCCGGCATGGCACCTACTGTAGCCCGCGGCCGCGGCGCCGTCCCACACCTTTCGCCGATATGCTATTCAGGTTTCAGTCGAAGACCGCGCCAGCCACCCGCAGGAGAAGCCAAGCATGAGCACCGTGAAGATCGAGCGCCACGCCCCAGAGCGCGTGGCAGTGATCACCCTCGACGACCAGCGCGAAAACCGCCTCAGCCTGGAGCTGATCGGCGACCTCCAGCGCACCCTCGACGAGCTCGAGCAGGACGATGACGTCGGCGCGCTGGTCTTCACCGGCGCCGAGCCGAAGTTCTTCTGCACCGGCCTGCACCTCGAGTGGATGATGCAGCACGCCGGCGACCCGGCGGCGATCGGCGAGTACCTGCTCGCGGTCAACGGGCTGTTCAAGCGGGTGACGATCTACCCCAAGCCGACGGTGGGTGCGCTCAACGGGCACACCTTCGCTGCCGGCGCCTTCCTCGCGGCCCACCTCGACTTCCGCCTGATGCGCGAGGACCGGGGCTGGGTCTGCTTGCCCGAGATCGACATCAACATCCCGCTGCTGCCGGGGATGATCGCCATCTGCCAGGCGGTGATGCCGCCCCAGGGCTTCCGCCAGCTCTACTACACCGGCCGGCGCTTCGACGGCCCGCAGGCCATGGGCCTCGGCTTCGTCGACGAGGTCCACAGCGAGCAAGAGCTGCTGCCCCGCAGCGTCGCCTTCGCCGCCGAGCTGGCGAAGAAGCGCACCCGGACCTACGCCGAGATGAAGCGGCGGATCCGCGGCGAGATCGCGCGCATCCTCGAGGAGGAGGACCCGCCGATGTTCGCCGCGACCCTCGCCTTGTCGGTGCCGAGTTGACGCCGGCTTTGGATCGGCCACAATCGTATCGCTCATCGCTTCAGGGAGGCGCCGGATGAAGAAGCTGCTCGTGACCCTGCTGGTGCTCGGCCTGATTGGCGGCGGCGGCTTCGTCGCCTACCGCAGCCTCTTCGTGCCCCCGGAGCAGCGCGCTTGTGACCGCCTGGCCCAGCTCTGCAGCAGCGACGACGGGACAGACAAGACCGGGGCCAAGAACACCGGGCGCTGCGAGAAGGCGATGCTCAAGCTCAAGGAGACCGCGGGCGACAAGCAGCTGACCGCGGCCTCCGAGTGCATCGACGAGGCCGACAGCTGCCTCAAGGCCGCCGGCTGCCTCTTCGGCGCCGGCATCGGCGCCATGGGCGAGTTTCTCAAGGGCGCCAAGGAAGCGCTCGACAGGTCGCTGAAGAAGTAGCCGCGGCGCTACTTGCCAAACACGGCCCCGCGCTTGCGGCACCAGCGGCTCGGGCCGTTCCTCTTTTCCTTGTAGCGCTCGGGCGTGTTCGGGAAGTCGGCGAGCACCGTCTTGCCGACCATCCGCACGCCGGTGGTCATCGTCCGCATCTTCATCGGTGGGTTCCAGAAGAGGAAGCCCTGGCTGCCGGCGCGGTAGGCGGCGAGCACCTGCTTCTTGATGAACTCGGGGCCGTAGAACGGCACGCTGTTGGCGTAGGCCTGCAGGTAGGGCCGCAGGATCACCTCTGGCGCCTTCTGGCGCGCCCGCCAGAGCCCGCAGTGGATCAGCGAGTAGACCCCCTTGGAGATGGTGTTGCCCTTGAAGTACGACGTCATCCCGTTGGCGTACATCATCGGCGAGAGGATCTCGGCGTGGCGCGCCATCCTCTCGAGGGTCTGGCCGAGGCCCCGGGGATCGCCGTCGACCAGCGTCGTCAGCCCGTAGGTCGCGACCGAGATCGGGATCCGGATCGCGCGGTCGACCTTCTCGAGAAAGTCGGCGATCAGGGTCGCCCGGTCGCGCTTGTCCTGGTGCATCCAGATGCCGTGCTTGCCGGCGCGTCCCTTGGGAAACCGGACGTAGTCGAACTGCACCTCGTCGAAGCCGAACGACTCGATGTCCCGGGCGATGTCCACCAGGTAGTCCTGCACCTCGGCCGAGTAGGCGTCGAGCCAGCCGACACCGGCGCGAAACAGCCGGCGGCCGCCGCGACCGATGCGCGCCGAGAGATCGGGCCGGAGCAGCGGCAGCTTGCTGTCCTTGAAGGTCGTGATCCGGGCGATGACGTAGATCCCGTGCTGGTGGTACGCGGCCACCATCGCCTTCGGATCCTTGATCAGGTAGCGCCGCAGGCCGCGGGACAGCGGGATCTTCGACGGGTAGAGCAGCTGGCCCCAGTCGTCCTTGATGTCGATCACCACCGCGTTCATCCCGGCGCGCTTGAGGATCCGTGCGGTCTTGGCGGGCTTGACGCGGTAGTTCCAGTAGGGCGTGAGCCACATGCCGCGGGCCCGGCGCCCGGCCTCGGTGACCGTGTCCTTCAACCCGTAATCCGGATACTTCTTTGGCGTGTAGGGGCGGGTCTTGGCGGGGTACCTCCGGCGCCAGGGATCGTCCTTGGTCCCCTTGCGCCGGGGCGCGGCGCCGATCACCGAAGGAAGGAACAACAAAATCGAAGCGGCCAACAGGCCGTTGCGGATCCGTCTGGATTGTCTCATCACACCGCTATTTCTAACGAGCAGCTGGCAGAGCGCATTCACTCGCTCGACGCCCATCGCTCGGTTCTGCAGGCAAGGTTACCAAAGAAGATCCACCAGAAACAGCCCCCTGGCGCTGCTCAGCGCGGCGAGGGACGGAGCTCGGCGAAGTGGACCCTGAGCTCGTGCAGGTTGCGCCCGATGATGTAGACGAACGCCAGGTAGGGCAGGATGTCGAGCGCCGCCCGCGGCGCCACCCTGTAGCCTGCCACCGACAGCGGCTCGACGAGCCAGGGGATCGTCAGCGCGCCGGCGCCGCCGCCGAAGAGGCCGAGCACGCCGATCAGCAGCATCAGCAGCGCCAGGCCCCAGTCGAAGCCGCCGTAGGGCTGCTTGACGATCGAGTAGAGCACGTAGGAGCCGGTGACCCGAAACGAGGTGAAGGTGATCGCCAGCACGAAGGCCAGCGCGTCGATCGCCCCGGCGAGGTAGAGCGCCGCCCAGCCGCCGCAGAGCGCGAGGAACTTGAGGTGGTGGACCACCAGCCGTCCGAGCCGGCGATAGTAGAAGGCCGCCAGGCGGGTCTGGACCAAGGTCCCGACGACCGCGATCACCGCCAGCAGCAGCTCGACCCAGCGCTCCTGACGCGAGAAGATGGAGAAGAACAGCGCGGCGCCGACAAAGCCGACGCTGACGCCGACCTGGGCGTCGACGCCGCTGGTCGGCGGGTGCACGTAGGCCCCCCGGTGGTGGTAGAGCACCAGCTGGGCGTTGTAGACCATCGCGGTGGTGCTCACCACCGCCGCCACGGCCCACGGCGCGAGCTGCAGGGCCATCACGATTCCGACGCCGCCGAGCACCACGTGGATCGCGTCGAGCCAGTGGTCCATCAGCTCGCCGAGCTTGCTGCAGCGGTTGGTGCGCCGGGCCTGCATCCCGTCGAGGCAGTCCATCACCATCGTCGCGAAGGTGCCGAGGCCCGCCAGCACCAGCGCCACCGGCTGGCCGATCGGACCGAGGTGCGGCGAGGAGATCGCCATCGCGACCACCAGCCAGCTGACGAAGTGGTTGAAGAGCGAGATCGCGTTGGGCGCGACGCTCTCGGGCAGCCGCTCGAGCACCGGCTGGCAGACCCTGGCGATGATCAGCGGCTCGAAGGTCGAGTTGACCTCGGCGACGAAGTCGCTGCTCGCTTGACGCTGTTGGCTGCCGTTCTGCTGGGACATTGCAGCCGGGGACCGCCCGCTAACGAGCCTTCGCAGATAGCGGGCGGATTCCCATCTCATCCATCGTCTCGGCCATCGCCTGGAGGAAGCGGTGGATGTCCTCGACGGTGATCGCGCCCATGTTCGCCAGACGGAACGTCTCCTTGATCGCCCCCTTGCCGGGGTAGATCGTGAAGCCACGGCCGGAGAGCAGGTCGTGCATTCGGTCGTAGTCGTAGGCCGGGTGGTCAGGCTCGACGTAGGCGGTGAGGATCCGCGACAGCGTCGGCTCTGCCAGCAGCCGCTCGAAGCCCAGCTCGCGCATCCCCCGATCGAGCGCCTCGAAGCAGCCGACGTAGCGCCCGCGACGAGCCTGCTGGCCCTCGATGAAGAACTCGTCGAGCGCCCGGGCCAGCGCGTAGGCCAGCTGCACCGGCGGCGTGTAGCGCATCTGCCGGCTGCTGGCGAAGTACCGCTGCTGCTCCTTGAGGTTGAGGTAGAGCGAGCGCCCCACCGGCACCTCGAGCCGCTCGAGCGCCACCCGGCGACAGATGACGAAGCTGAGCCCGGCCATGCCCTGGAGGCACTTGTTGGCGCTGGAGATCAGGTAGTCGGCGCCGAGCCGCTCGATGTCGATCGGCAGGCCGGCGTAGCTCGACATCGCGTCGACGATCAGCTCCACCCCACGCTCGCGGCAGAGCGCCCCGATTCGCTCCACCGGGTTGAGCATCCCGGTGGTCGTCTCGTGGTGGACCACCGCGAGCTGGCTGTAGCCGCCAGCGTCGAGCCGCGTGGCGATCCGCTCGACGTCGGGCCACTCGCCCCAGGCGAAGCCCTCGACGTCGCAGGCGATGCCGTAGGCCGCCGCGATCTTCACCATCCGCGCGCCGTAGGCACCGTTGTCGACCACCAGCAGCCGCCCGCCCGACGGCACGGCCGAGGCCACCGCGGCCTCCACCGCGGCCGTGCCCGAGCCGCAGAAGAGCACCGCGAGATAGTCCGGGTCCTCGACGTCGCCGAGATCGCCGGGCCGGGCCTCGAGCGGCGGCCGCACCACCTGCACCAGCTGGCGCCCGACCCGCGCCATCAGCTCGCCGAACTCGCGCTCGCGGGGACAGATGTCCGGGTGCACCAGGGCCGCCTTGACCGTCTCGGTGGTGTTGGCCGGCCCGGGGTTGAGCAGCACCATCCTCGCGCCTGGCGTCATCGCCGCCCCTCCTGCTCCAGCTCGAGCAGCCGCGGGTAGAACTCGTCGCGCAGCACGCCGTACTCCTCCTCGCTGTCGACCTCCATGAACGGCAGCTCGGCGCCGGAGAAGCGCACCGTCCGGATCCGACCGTAGTGCATCAGGCGCTGGGTCAGCTCCTCGTGCTCGGTGGCCTGCCGGGCCGGCCCGAATCCCTGGTGAACCGCCGAGTCGGCTGACGCGTCGGGATCACCGAGCATCCAGTCGATGGTCTGACGCACCAGCGCGTGGTCAGCGGGAGCGAGCTTGATGATGCCCGTGGCCTCGCCGAGGCAGGGCTCCCCGCCGACCAGCGCCGAGGTGAGGCCCTTGCCGAGGAAGCGTGGGCGCTCGAGGGTGCCGTAGACCCGCACCTCCTCGTTGTCCGAGCAAACGCCGGCGCAGACCAGGACCGACGTCTCGGCCGGCGCCTCGAGCAACAGGTCGAGCATCCGGTGGTGGTAGACGATGTCGGCATCGACGAGCAGGGTCTGGCGCGAGCCGTCGAGCACACCGACGCCCGCTCGAACGGCGAACTGGAAGCTGTGGAGGCTGCCCGAGGTGCAGATCTCGGGCGTCGGGTTGACCACCGTCGACACGCCCGTGATGCCCCAGCTGTCGATCGCCTCGAACAGCTGCTGGCGCAGGTATCCGACGACGACGATGATCCGCTCGACGCCGGCGGCGTGCATCAGCTCGCACTGGCGCCGCAGCAACGAGGTCTCGGTCGGGTCATCGGCGGCCCGCGGGCCGAGGGGCAGCAGGGCCTTGGGGATCTCCTCGCTACGCTGGCCGAGGCGGCTGCCGCGGCCAGCAGCGAGGATCACCGCCTCGTAGGGTGGGGCGGCGGGATCTCGATCCATCGCGTCCTTCTTTCTCTGGGTCGGGCGGCGCCGGTTCCAGTACGGGCCTACCGGCGGTTGAGGAAGCCGGAAAACCGCAGCCAGCCGCGGCGTGGCGAGAGCTTCGGCCGTCCGAGGTCCGCCCGCGAGCCGGTCTTGATCGCCAGCCGGAGGAACGTCGGACCCGGCGTCGAGAGGTGCCGATCGAGGGCGCCCTTGAAGTCGTCCTCGCCACCGACGGTCTCGGCCAGCCGGTAGCCGCAGGCGACGGCGACGGCGGCGAGGTCGACGCTCGCCGAGGAGGTGCGCTGGCCGCCGGTGGACTCGTGGACGCCGTTGTCGAAGACCACGTGGTGAAAGTTGTCCCGCCCGAGGGCACCGACGGTGGCCAGGGTGCCCATCTTCATCAGCACCGCACCGTCGCCCTCGAGCACCACCACCTTGCGTGAGGGCTGGGCCACCGCCACGCCGAGGCCGAAGCCCGCCGCGCAGCCCATCGAGCCGACCATGTAGAAGCGGTTGTCGCGGCCGTGGTCCCGATCGTCGAGCTCGTAGAGCTCGCGCGAGAGCTTGCCGGTGGTGGCGATCACCGCCGGCCGGTCCTCCCCGCCGGCGTTGATCAAGGGCAGCACCTGCCGCAGCGCCTGCTCGCGGCTCATCTCGGCGGCCCACTCGCCGCTGGCCGGCGGGTTGACCCGCTCGCTCCTCAGCACCAGCTCGATCGGCGGCGCCTTGGGGCCGCCCTCCAGCCGGCCCTTGCGGACCACCCACGCCGCGGCGATCTGCGCGCGCTGGGCGGCCTCGAGCTGCGCGAGGAACCCGGGCGGATCGAAGACATGCGTCCGCAGGGTGCAGAGCCGGGCCAGCTCCTCGGTGATCTGGCCCATGATCAGGTGCTGCGGCTCGTCCGGGCGCCCGGGCTCGCCGCGGTGCGAGACCAGCAGGGTCACCGGGATCTGGTAGATCTGCACCAGCGAGGTCACCGGGTTGACCGCGTTGCCGAGCCCCGAGTTCTGCATCAGCGCGAAGGCTGGCCGGCCGGCGGTCGTCAGCCCGGCGGCGATCGCCACCGCCTCGCCCTCGCTCGCCGCCGAGACGTAGTCCATCTCCTCGTCGACCAGCATGTGGTTGACCAGCGGCTTGAAGTACGAGCAGGGCACGCCGGCACCGTTGCTGATGCCGTGGTCCTTGAGGATCCTGGCGAACTCTTCGATCAGCATCGTTCGCTCCTCAGCTGCTGGTGACTGCCCGCGCCTTGCGCAACGACTCCTCGTCGTCGAGGTCGTGCCAGTGGCCGTAGGTGTGGACCACGTTGACCTGCTCACCCGCCGCGACCAGGCGGTTGAGCAGCGTCTCGATGCCACCGCTCTTGAGCAGCTCGGGCTCGTCGGCGGCGATCCGGTCCAGCAGCTCGACCGCCTTGACCGTGCCCTCGCCGCGCAGGGCGAGCAGCCCGACCCACTCGCCGGTGGCCTGGTCACCGGAGACCTCGGCGCCGACCTTGGTCAGGGTGCAGCGGCCACGGTCGAGCGGCGAGCAGACCCCGCTGGTCTCGACCAGGTCGCGGCTCTTGTCGGCGTCGCGATCGCGCAGCTTCCACGAGGCGTCGACGGCGAGGCTGATCGGCGCCTCCTCGGCGAGCAGGTTGCGGAGGATGAACTCGTCGAACAGCACGTCGCCGTAGGCCACCACCAGGTCACCCTTGAGGTAGTCGCGCGCGGCGTAGAGCGAGGCGAGCTCGCCGGTGGTGGCGTAGTCGTCGTTGTCGAAGTAGTGCGGCCCCTGGAGCGCGACGGCTTCCTTGTGGTAGCCCCGCACCACGGCGACCTGCTTGACCCCCTGACGGTTGAAGGCCTCGACCTGCCAGGTCAGCACCGGCTTGCCCTTGACGTAGAGCATGCACTTCGGCCGGTCGGCGACCAGCTCGCCGAAGTCGCCCTGGCTGGCCGCGAGCACCAGCGCCCGCACGTCGGACTTCGGCGTCGGCAGGTAGACCTTCTCCGCGCCCTTGAGCTCCTGGGCGTCCTGGATGCGGAAGATCTCCGAGACCGGCACGATCTCGTCCTCGATCGACATCAGGTCCTGGGTCTCGCGCAGCTTCTTCAGGTTCTTCTGCACCGCGGTGATGACCGTCCGGAGGGTGTGGTTGGCGAAGATGAAGTTGTAGATCCCGTGCTCGACGAACTTGCTGATCGGCTCGGTCGGGTACTTGGTCGGCACGATGATCACCGGGGTCTCGTCCCGGTCCCAGTGCTTGATGAAGCTGAGGATCTCCTCGCTGTCCTTGCGCTTGGAGTGACAGAGGATCACGTCGGCGCCGCTGTCGGCGTAGGCGTGGGCCCGCAGCAAGGCTTCCTGCAGCCCCCAGCCGGCGATGAACGCCTCAAGCCGGGCGATGACGACGAAGTCGTCGTCAAGCTGGGTATCCTTCATCGCCTTGAGCTTGCCGCAGAACTCGTCGACCTCGGCCAGGGCCTGCTTGTCGCCGTCGATGAAGCTGTTGGTCTTGGGGAACAGCTTGTCCTCGATGCAGACGCCGGCCACGCCACGCTGCTCGAGCTTGCGTACCAGGCGCCGGGCGTTGTTGAAGTTGCCGTAGCCCGTGTCGCCATCGAGCAGGATCGGCAGCGGCGAGGCGTCGGCCATGAACTCGAGCACCTCCAGCACCTGGGTCCAGCTCGCCTCGTTGTTGTCGCGCACGCCGAGGGCAGCCGAGATCGCGAGCCCCGACCCCCACAGCCCTTCGAACCCGGCTCCGGTGGCGAGCTTGGCGGTGAGCCCGTTGTGGGCCTCCATCAGGATCGAGACGTCCTTGGAGAACATCAGCTCTCTCAAGCGGTTGGCTTTCGACTGCATGATCATTACCCCTCGTCGCTTCGCCCAGTCCGCACGGCGCAAGTTGCGGACGGACACCACGTATTGAAGCCGCCTACACATAGCAGATCGAGCCCGATCGACCCAAGGGGCAATGTCACTTCGGCGCTAGCCGTGGCAAGATGGGCGCTCGATAAATTTTGGGGGATGGTTAGATGGCCGCACCGGTCGACGAGTTGTTGAAGCAGGCGAGCCAGGCCGCCAACGGCAGGCGGTTTGACCAGGCCGCCGAGCTGCTGACCCAGGCCCAGGGAGCTGCGCCGGACGACCTACGAGTTCTTGATTTGTTTGGATTCGTCAGGTTCTTTCAGGGACGGTACAGCGAGTGCGAACGCCTCTGCCGACGGGCGCTGGAGCTAAGCCCCAACCGGCCCTACGCGCTCAAGGGCCTGGGGCTGGCCCTCGCCCGCCAGGGCGAGGTCGACGATGGGATGATCTTCATCCGACGGGCGATCGCGCTCAAGCCCGGCTGGCTCGACCCCTGGTGGGACCTGGCGGTAGTGCTCTCCGAGGCGGGCAAGAAGGACGAGGCTGTCTCCACCCTGCGCGAGACGGCGAAGCTCTTCCCCCAGTCCCAGCAGCGGATCTACGCATTCGTCGCCCAGATCGAAGGCGCCTGAGGGCGCAGGACGAATTTCTGAGGAGCGCGCTGTGCCGAGTTGAGACAACTCAGACCCTCCGGTGGAAAAGACCGGGGGTTGTCCGAGCCCTCGCGACGGAACGGGTCTTGCAGTCTCTCTGGCCATGAACAGTGGATCAACAGTCTGGCGCAGCCTGACCACGCTGTGGGTGATCGTCTCCCTTCTTCTCGCAGCCCAGTCCTGTACCGATCGAAACCCTCTCTACGTCGGGGACGACGCGAGCCCGGCTGTCGACAGCAGTGAGGGGGCTGACCTGGCAATCGACGACGCCTCGGTTCCGGTCGATGGGTCACTGCCCGATCCCGATGTCACGACGCCGGACACCGGCTGCGCAGTCGGCACGGTACGCTTCGAGCTGACGGTGCACCTCGGCGGCCGGCCGGACAGCTACTGCCACGACTCGTGCGACACCTGGCTCCGCATCCGCACCGCAGCCGGCGATCCCGTGCAGCTGCCGGGCCCGATGGACTGCTCGCCCTCATGCACCGACTGCCTGCCAAGGCCCTGCCCAGGGTTTTCCTGCGAGCCGTCGCCGATTCCGAGCAGTGGCCTGCAGCGGCGCTGGGAGGGCGAGCTCGTGGTCGCCAGCACCTGCGGCACGGGGGTGCACTGCGCCGAGCGAACCTGCGCCACGGCTGGCCACTATGTCGCGCTGATGTGCGCGGGCCGCAACATGGCGCACCCGAGCCTCGACAGCTGCCTGCCATCGATGCCCGCCACCTGCGTCGAGGTTCCGTTTGACCTTCCCGCCCCGGGCACGGTCGTCAGGGGCGTCTTGCCCGCCGTGAAGTAGCGCGGGGCAAGCTGAAGATCGATCTACAGGGTGGCAGCGCCGGCGGCGGCCGCGCGGGCGAGCAGCCGCGCACAGCTCGCGGTGCGCTCGGCCGTGACCAGCCCCAGGGCCGAGACGAAGGCACTGCGCCAGCCGTTGCCGTCGAAGCCCGCCGGCGCGCCCTTGATCAGCGGGCGGACGCAGTCGATCAGCCGATACTCGTCGGTGCGGCGGGGCTCGACCCAACGCTCGACGAGGGTCGCGCGCGTGCCGTCGCGATAGCGCACGCCGATGCGCTCGAGCAAGGTGCAGGCGGCCGCGAGGTGCTGACGCTTGCGCGAGAGCTGGTAGCCATAGCGGCCCGAGCGGTTGTCGATCACCAACTTGCCGCGCTGCGGGTCGTGGCGCAGCTCGCCCGACAGCCGGGCCGGCTTGCCACCGGTGAGGTTCGGGTGACCGCACTCGTCGTTGCTGCCGACGGGACGTTTCTCGGCGACGAGGAAGGTGCCGTCCGCAGCGATCGAGTAGAGGTAGGCCTGGTCCTTGCGCACCACGATCGGCTGGCCGATGCTCCCACGCTGAAGGGTCGGCGCGGGCAAGACCCGGGTGCGGTTCTTCGGATCGAGCTCACGGTGCTTGATGTAGCGAGGAACCTCCGGCGCACCGCAGCGGGCGACGAGCGAGGTCCAGCCGCCCTGAGCCAGCGAGGCCTTGCCGGCCGGGATTCGACTCAGCGAGGTTTGATGCGGGGCGCTGTCATCAGGCCGCGGGCAGGAAGCGAAGCACGCGACCAGGGCTAAGGATGTGAGCAAACGAATGGGCATGCGCATCATTGTGCTAGCAGATGTGCAACCCCCACGCCATGTGCGAAGGGGGCGTACCATTCACGATATCGACGCCTTGTGTCGCTGGGGATTGGGCCTTGCACCGAAAACTGGACCCTTTTGCCCCAGATCCGGCTACGTCGGTGGTCAGTCAGGGGAGCTTGGCGCTGCCAAGCTCAGCGGCGGCGGGGACGGAACCAGCTCCGCGGGGACAGGATGCCGCGGCGAGCGGGACGCCGGAGCGCCGAGTTTCGCCGCGCTCGGGGGGCCTTCGTTCTACCGGAGAACTTGATGTAGGGCTGAAGCTTGGTCATCAGACCCGAGGTGATGCCCGGAACCTTGGTCACGTCCCAGTTGCTGCGAAACTTGCGCTGGTAGGCGTAGGGCTGCTTCTTCATCGTCGCCCGGTGATCGACGATCGCCTTGGCCCTGGCGGGTCCGATCCCTGGCACCGCTTGCAGCTGGGCCTGGGTCGCCGAGTTGAGGTTGACGCTGATCTGGCCGATCGTCGGGAGCCGCTTCGGCGCCTTGGTCGTCAGGTAGGGCTGCAGCCGGGTCAGCTTCTTGGGGCTGATGCCCTTGACGCCGACCAGCTGCCCGAGCGATTTGATCTTCTTTCCCTTCTGCTGGTCACGGAAGGCCACCATCCGCTGCGCCAGGGCGGGGCCGACGCCGGGTAGCTGGGCGAAGTCCACGGCGGTGGCCTGGTTGACAGGCACCTTCAGCCCGCCGGTCGCGCTGGTCGGCAAGGCGAACTGGCCACCGGCCCGGCCCGCGTCGGTGCCCCACTGGTGGCCATAGCCCGGCCAGACTCCAGTAAGCACCAGCTTCTGTCCCGGCTGAGCGCCCGGGGGCAGGTCGACGAGCAGCGTGGCCAGCCCGTTGCCGTTGGTCATGTCGACCTTCTGGGTGATCTTGGTTCCCTTCTGAGCGTTGCCGTATCCCGGCAGCTTGCTGTGCAGGTAGAACTTGACCCCCTTGCCGCTGTAGCTGGAGTTGCCGTCGTTGTACTCCCAGAAGATCGTCAGCTTGGCTTGCTTGCCCGCCTTGAGCGTCTGGACGTCGGTCACGCGGAACCGCGCCGTGGCATTCGCCTGCGCGAGGCTCGCGGACAGCAGCAACGAGATCGCCAGCAGACAAGGAATCGGGAACCAGTCGAGGGGGTTCCCTCCGCGCTTCGGCACCACGGCTGTGACCATTCTGCACTCCTGTATCGGGTTGACGCCTGCGTGCAGAGAGCAAGGAGCGCGCCGCGGATTCTGGGATCTCCCCCCAAGAGAATATTAAATGATTTCAACCTGTCCGAGATCTGACCCGGCCGGTCGGTGGCAGGCCGCGACCGACATCGAGAGACTCGGCTGCAAAACGACTGCTCGTTCGAGTCCGCAGTGGGCGTCGTGCCGCGGTGACGGCAGCGACCTCGAGGCCGGAGTCTCCTAGCCGATGACGGACGGCGGCCTCATCGGCCCGGACCCGGTCGACGACGGTGACGGCGGAGCGGAGCGCGTGCGGGTGGACGCCTCCAGGGTGTCACGACGCCGTGACCGCCGAAGGGAACGAACGCGATGTTCGATGACGCCAGCCGCTAGCGGGCGTCGCGCGGCATCATCGCGGCGAGGCTCGGAGTCTCGAGGCGGGTGTAGAACCAGACATCGTAGGCGTCGCGGAAGCCCTCGCGGGTCAGCACCCGGAGCCGGACGGTGCTGGTGCCGCCGAGGTAGCGCTCGGTCTGGTAGGTCGCGCCGCCAACGTCGAGGCCAACCAGGCCGAGCTCGTCTGGCGAGGTGAGCTCGGCCGGCTGGGAGACGCCGTCCTGGTTGGCATCGCGCCAGAGCAGCAACCGGCTGAAGACGGCGTCGTCGCGGTCGATCCGACCGTCGCCGTTGCCGCCGTCGACGGCCCTGTCGAAGCGCGCCAGGGCCACGACGCCGTCGAAGCAGCGCCGTCCGTCGCAGTCGCTGGCGTTGCCGAACAGCTCGGCGCCGCTGTTGATCTTGCCGTCGCCATCGAGGTCGACGGCGAGCAGCGCTTCCCGCGGGCCGATCCAGCTCGTCCGCTGGGCCTGCCCCCGGGCGTGGAGATCGAAGCGCACCGTCCGGTCGGCGAACGCGAGGCCGTCGCCGTCGAGGTCGATCACCAGCGGCGAGCCGACGTGCACGTGCTCGCAGTCGCAGCGCATGGTGTCGCCGCCGACGTGGCAGTAGCCGGTGTCGCCGTTGTCGTACTTGCCGACGCAGACCTCCTTGCGGCCCTTGAGTCGACAGCAGAACTTGCCGATCTCGCTGGCGCGCCACCAGCCCTGGTAACGGTGCCGGCTGTCGCGGTTGTCCCGCGCGCTCCAGCCGCCGACATCGACCCAGCAGCTGCCTTGCTGGCGCGGCGTGGTGACGGTGGTGCTGAAGTCGGGCGTCTCGCAGTAGCAGGGGGTCTGCTGGCGGAGCGAGTATAGCTGCTGGCGGAGCACCTGGACCCGGTGATCGATGCCGCGCAAGATCCCGGTGCGACGCGAGACCTCCGACTCCTTGAGCATCGCGTTCTCGCCGCTGAAGTCAGCGCTGACGCAGACCGCGTGCAGCTCCATGTACGAGGTGACCTGGTTCTTCGACATCACCCGCACCTGCTCGGCGATCACGTCGGTGTCGACGACGCAGCTGCGCACCTGCTGCTCGGCCCACTCGCGGTAGCCCTCGACGATCTCGATGCCCTGCTCGGTGCCGAGCTGGACCGAGACGCGCATCACCGTGGCGTCGTCGTCGCACTGGGCGGCGGCGCGCAGCTCGTGCTCGGCGTAGATCGCCGCGACGTTGGCGCCGTAGATCTCGGCGGCCTGGGCCCAGGCGGCGATGAACTTCTGGGCCAGCTCAGGCTGGCCCTCGTAGGCCACCAGCAGCTCGTCGAGGGCGGCCTGGTGGTCCTGCTCGATCGCCTGACGGACCTTGATCAGCACCGCCTGGACCAGCTCGTCGCAGGCCGTCCCCTGGTCCTCGCCCGGCGCGTAGAGCGGGCACTCGAACCACTGCTCGAGCGAGTCGGTGGGCGGCTGACCGAGCGACTGTCGCTTCTGACCCAGCCCATCGCTCAAGTCATGGGTCAGCGTGGCGTGATCGATCCCGTAGAGCGGCAGCGGCTGGCCGATGTGCCGGTCGTCGATCTTGTCCAGCGAGCTGACGTCAAGACCCCGACCTCGGAGGTCGTCCTTCAGCGTCGCGATCAGGCGGGCGACCCCCTTGGGGCGGTTGAGATCGATCTCCACCGCTGCCCACGCCACCGCGGCGCGGACCTGCCGGTCGCTCTGGAGCTGGGCCAGAACCTTGGCGCCGCTGGGAGCTGGCGCGTCACGGGGGTCGACCGAGGAGCCCGTCCTCGGCGGGTCACAGCCGATCAAGGCCGAGCACAGAGTCAGAGTTATCGCGATGGATTTCATGTTTGGTGTGGACATGCCACCCCAGCAATACATCTTCCGTGCCATGGTCTTCCATCCAGGAAACCGTTGGATAAATTACCAAAATACTGGATTAAAAAGTCCGATTAGCCGGCTGCTCTGGCGGTCGGAGACAGACAGCAGCAACGCATTTATCCCTGATATTATCGGGAGATCTGGCTTGCGGTGGTTGCGCCGTTCGAGCCGGCGCTGGGGTCAACACTGACCAGCGCCGCGGATCCGTCCGTCCCCGGCAATCAACCGCGAGCGATCGCTTCATAATCCGCGGAGTGGGCCGAGCCAGGGCAAAGATGGTGGGGTCAATCGTCCCGCGTCAGCGCGCGACCGCGCTTGTCTGGGGACTAGCAGCGTTCGGGGCTTCTCGGCTTTTCGGGGGGGCGTTCGCTCTGGTGGGAGGTGGGCCGCCGCCTCCCTAGGGACGCGCGCGGACGGGCCGGCGGGAGACGGCGGCCCACCTCCTGCGCAAACGCTTCCGGGATCGCGATCAGCACACGGCGTGGCGTCGCTCTCGGCAGGAATGCGAGCGAGCATTGCGAGATTGGAGCGAGGAGACAGCTGGCCCGAACCGGGAGTGTCACTTTGGCGGGTGAGACGATTCATACACCCCGCCAAAGTTACACCTCTGGTCGCGTTTGTCGCGTGGATGCGCCATCTCCCCGCCTAACTTGACACTCTGACGCTTCCCTGGGCGCCAGAGTGTCACTTTAGCGGGTGGGACGATTCATACACCCCGCCAAAGTTACACCTCCGCGATCAACCAGGCGAAGTTTCAGGCTGGCAGCGTTCGGGCTTCTCGGTTTTTCGCGGGGCGTTTGCGCTAGCGGGAGGTGGGCCGCCGCCTCTCTGGGGACGCGCGCGACCGCGCCTTTCGTGGGTCAGAGCGGCGTGCCGATCACCGTCACCGTCGGGGTCTCGACCACCCGGACCATCTCGGGGGTGTAGTACGGGTAGGCCAGCGAGGCCGGCGCCTTGGCCTTGACCGCCAGGGTCGCCGTCAACGGGACGGTGACCGTGGCCGAGCCGACGACGTCGCCGAGGTAGAGCACCAGGTGGGGGCCCTTCTGCTCGACGTTGTTCACCGTACCCTGGTTCGACTGCAGCAGCTGGGACTCGTCGAAGGTGAAGCCAGGTGGTAGCCCCAGGTGGATCATCGCCTGGGGCACGGCGCCGCCGCCGGTCTTGACGATCGTCGCGGTGACCAGCAGCTTCTCGCCCATTGCCAGCTCGGTGCGGTCGTAGGCGACGCTGAAGTCGAACGGCGCGGCTCCTGACGACTGGGTCGCGTGGGGCAGGTAGTAGACGCCGACCACCTGGTAGCTCAGCGCGCCGCTGCCGACGAAGTCGAGGGCGACGGTGTTGGTCCCTTCGATGGCGGCGCCCTTGAGGTCGAAGTAGCGCGTAACGTCGCTGGTCTGCTCGGTCAGCTCGGCGCTGCCCTGGGCGACGCCGTTGTGCGAGACGGTCACCGTACCCGCCGCGGAGTTGCCCCCCTGCTTGGCGAGCGCGGTGAGCAGCACGCGCAGGGCGAGCACCGTGGCCTGGGTGGTGTGGAAGCCGCCGAGCGCGCTCTTGTTCTTGGTCAGGTAGGCGATGCCCTGCGTCACCAGCTCGCCGCTGTCGCCGGCAGCGAGCAGCGCGCTGAGCACCAGCGCGATGATCTCGAGGTTCATCGACTGGCCGTAGCCGTTGTAGAGGCTCTGGCTGGTCGAGCCCCACATCGCCGTGTCGCCGTCCTTGGTCGCCGAGGCCTTGAGCTTGGCGACCAGCTGGCCAGCGGTAGCGTCGCCCGGCGCTCCGGCGAGCAGCGCGTTGGCCACGACTGCTTGACTGTAGGCGTCGTCGAGACCTGACGCCTGGCCACGGAGAAAGGAGAGCGACTGCTGCACCGCCGGGCCGGTCTCGCCGCTGTGGGCCAGGGCCCAGGCGGCGTAGGCGGTGGCGCGGACCTCACCGTCAGCCATGCCGCTGGCGGTGCCGTCGAGCGGCGGGTTGCTCGGCGCGGGAAAGGCGCCGGTCGGCCCCTGCTGCTGGAGCAGCCACTGGCGGGTGCGGTCGAGCAGCTCGGGGTCGACGAAGCGCACCTGCGACATGTCATAAAACTCCATCAGTCCAAAGGCCGTCAGCGTCGGATGGGCCGGCGGATCACCCCACAGCGAGAAGCCGCCGCCGGTGACCTCGTAGCTCAGCAGCCGCTGGTAGCCCTGGGCGATGTAGTCGCTGGCCTTCTGCTCCAGCTCGGGCGTGGCGAGCTTGGCCTGCCGCAGGTACTGCAGCACCATCACGTTGGGGTAGGTCGTCGAGCTGGTCTGCTCGAAGCAGCCGGTGGGCGCCGCCAGCATCGACTCGAAGCCCTCGACGACCTCGGCGAGGATGCCGGGGTAGATCTTGACGAACAGATCAGCGCTGCCGTCGATCGCCGCCTCGGGGATCGCGACCTGGTGGGCGGTGGTCCCGGGCTCGAGCGACCCGGAGAAGACCACCTCCTTGCGCACGCCGTCGGGGAGCACCCGCACCTGGCGCTTGACCGCGTCGCTGTCGCCGGCGCTGCTGCCGCGGGCGGTGAAGCCGAACTTGCCGACCTGCTTGACCCGGATGCGGAACTTGACCGAGCCCACGGCCCGCGCCGGCAGCTCGACCTGCTTCTCGGCCCCATCGAGCAGCTCGAACCAGGGCTCGACGTCGACCTTGATCGTCACCTGCTGGGGATCCGCGAGGTAGTTGTAGACCGCCACCGGCACCGTGACCTCGTCGTTCTGCAGCAGGTGCTCGGGCAACAGCACGTCGATGAAGAACGGCTGAAAGACCTTGATCCCGGCCGCGGTCGAGCCGAGCTGACCGGCCTGGCTGCTGGCGATCGCGGTCAGCCGCCAGCTGGTGATGCTGTCGGCGAGCGCGAGGTCGATCTCCGCCTCGCCGTTGCCATCGGTGATCAGCGCCGGGTCGACGTAGAGCGTCTCGGGGAAGTTCTGGCGCACCGGCTGCTGCTCCGGCGCGACGCCACCGTCAGCGCCACCGTTGGGTGGCGGAGACGGCTGAGGCCACACGCCAGCGTCGGCCACGGCGGAAGCGTCCCAGCCGCCCATCGCTCCGCCGTCGGCTGCCCCGGGCATCGCGTTCCAGTCGTCGTCCCGCGGCGGGTCGACGACGTGGGCCGAGCCGACGAGGTCGTCGTCGGT
>JAUVBO010000059.1 GCA_030591195.1 Pseudomonadota bacterium | reverse complement strand
GGCCAGCCCGCAGACCACCCCGTCGCGGCTCCAGACGCGCTGGTAGTTGCGGACGTCGCTGTCGGCCGCGAGGAACCCGGCAGGGGTGACGCAGGCGCGCAACAGCTCGAGCGCCTGCTGTCGGGCAACCGCTGCGTCGGCCATCGCTTCGCTGCCTCCTCTGGTGTCGAGCGGCTACTTCCAGCTCGCACGCAGGGTGAAGGGGCCAGCGAGCGGGGTGCCCGCCTCGACCCGGGTGTCGACGATCAGCACGTAGCGGCCCGGGGTCAGCTCGTGCTCGATCCTCGTCGGCGAGGTGACGATGCACGAGCGTGGGTCGTCGGCGTCGAGCAGCAGGACCTCGAGCCCCACGCCGGCTCCAGCCTCGAGCGTCGCGACGATCGTCGCGGTCTTGTCCACGGTCAGCACGTGAACCGCTTCGGGGCCGGAGAGGTCCACCCCGGAGATGTCTGACTCGGCGCAGCTGTAGGCGTCGAAGTGGTCCGAGCCGCCGGGCGTCGAGGTGTCGCCATCCTGCTGCAGCGGCAGGGCGGCGACGCGATGGGGGCAGCCGTGGGAACCGTCGGGGGTGCAAGCGCCCCAGACCTCGGGCGCGATGTCGCGCACGTCGACGAGGAAGTAGTCGACCTTGGCGTTGAGCTTGGTCCAGGCGTTGGTGATGAACTCGATCCAGTTGGCCTGGCCCGGCACCACCTGACAGCCCGCCGAGAAGGCGTTGACCTCCGCCTCGCCGAGCGGATCGGCCATCGGCGCGGTATGGATGTTGTGGGCGCTGCCGGCCCGGTCGTGATCCTCGGACGTGTCGGGCGGCAGCCAGCCGTTGCGCTCGCTGTCCCAGTGGCCGTTCTTGTTCGCGTCGTCGCGTACGCGGTAGGCGGTCTCGTCGATCCGCAGGGCGTTGTAGTTGCGGTGCCAGCCGTTGATATAGCGGTAGCGCCGGTTGGGCCGCAGCGACGACGAGGCGTGGTAGCCGAAGTTATGAGGGCCGGTGTCGGTGTGGCCCGGGAACTCGCGCGCGTGTTTCTTCCCTGCCCCGTCGATCCAGAGCAGCACCAGGGTGTCGTTGAAGCGGTTGGGCAGGTTGTCGTTCCAGGCGAAGGTCCCCGGATAGGCGCCGCGCAGGCCGACCACCGAGCGCACCTCGGCGGCGGTCTCGAGCTTCACCCCGGTGGTCTGCTCGGCGATCGCCCGATAGAGATCGTAGGCTTGATCTTCCGACAGCTGCTCGGCGCCCCGGGGCGTCTCGTAGCAGCGCGTGGGCTCGCTCCAGTCCGCCCCCCGGGCAAACGCCGGCGACTGGTCGACGTAGCCGGGCATCGTCAGGTCGTCGACCGGCACCAAGGTTCGGCTGCCAGCCGGCCAGAGCCACGGGAGCCACGACAGTCGGTAGACGAAGGGCGGCGGCGGCTCGGCGTGAGCGATCCGGTCGACCTCGCCCGGCGCCGGCGGCTCGGCCGCGGCCGCTCTGCGCTCTGGCGGCGCGGAGGACGCCGGGCCGAGCGCGTAGGTGAAGCTCTTGTCGTAGTCGAAGCCGCAGCTCTGGGGCAGCGGAGGCGGGTCGTCGCGGTCGCCCGCCTGGTCCGACGGCGCCCTCGTGTCACCCGTGGCCGCCTCGAGGGCCCCATCTCCCGCCAGGTCGAGACCGCCATCGCTGGCCTGGCCGCCGCTCGATGAGCAGGCCGCCATGGACCCAAGCACCGTCAGCGACAGCAGCGCGATCCGCGGCGCCGCCAACCTTCCGTGATCGTCTCGTCGCATGGAGTCATCCTCCTCCACGACGGCGCCCGATTCAACGCCCGAGGCCCGGACACTCACTCTTGGCCCTGGTTCTGGGTGTGAGAGCTACGGCTTCTGCTCCCGCTGCTCCGCCTCCTGTGCTAGGTTGGGGCCGGATCGATTTGGGTGGAGGTTCCTTAATTAAATCAGGAGGTCTGCCCTTCCGCTGCTAACCGAAGTGGCAGAAGCAATGGGAATTCCTACCTATTGATAATCACCCGCCGTCGACCGGGCGGCGAGGAGTAGTGAATGGCGATTCTCCGCAAGATCAAAGCACTCCTCAGCGACAGGAAGAAGAAGGAGGCGCAGGAGAGGGAGCAGAGTGGACCCACGGAGATGCCTCCGGCCCCGCAGCGTGAGCGCCGCAAGTCGATCACCGAGCAGGTCAAGGAGATCCGCACCAGCACCGGCGTCGGCGAGTTCACGCCAAGCTGGCGCCAGCAGGAAGAGGATCCCTCGGTGGGCGAGCCGGGCCCGCTGCTGGCCTGGAACGTGAAGTACCGCGACGACCTGATCGACATCACCTTCGAGATGGACGCGACCCACCTGGTGCTCAACATCCGCGAGGAGCAGCGAATCTGCAAGATCCCCTACTCGTGCATCTACGGGATCAAGGTCGACGGCGGCGAGCTGCGGCTCGACCTCCACGTCCCCGTGCCGTTGATGATCGAGGGCGAGATGCGAGCGATCCGGTCGCTGTCGGCCCAGATCTACGACGACAGCGCCGGGGCGCGCTGGACCTGGCTCGGGGCGAAACACTACCGGTCCTCCGGCGAGTGTCCCTACTGCTTCAAGTCCGCGCTGGCGACCGCGCCCACGCGCTCGGGCGCACCTCAGCCGATGGAAGATGGCAAGGCACTAACCACCGCGACCTGCCTCGCCTGCCATCGCCAGTTCCGCTACGACTACGAGCAGGGCGACTTCATCGAGACCCTGGCGCCGGAGGGCGAGAGCGAGGGCGAGGGCGAGGGCGAGGACGAGGACGAGTAACGCCGATGCAAGGACGGCTTGTCGGACTCAAGAAGCTGGTGGTCGACGCGGTGGAGACGGTCACTGACCTCGTCGAGCGCACCCAGCGCCGGGCGACCGAGCAGCAGCTGCGGCGGCTGGATGCGGTGGCTTCCGTGGGCAGCGCCCGAGCGGAGGAAGGGGGCACCTCGGCCCGCAGCGCAGGGGAGATGCTCGTCGACCTGACGCGGCAGGTGGCGGGCGTGCACCAGGTGGCAGCCGCCGCAACCTTCGGCACGATCAAGTTGATCACCCGGACGGTCGACGTCGCCACCGACCTCGCGATCAACGCGATCGGCACCGGCGAGCCGCCAGACGATGGCGGGGAAGCGGGCCTCGCGGCGCAGGCGGCCCTCACCGGCGTGATCGGCGACTACCTCCACCGCCGAGGAAACGGCCTGGACATCGAGATGAGCCTGCGGCTACCCGATGGTCGAGCCCTCTCACTCGAAGGTGAGGCCGGCCTCGAAGGCCTCACCGAGGCCACGGGGCGGATCGTCGTCTTCGTCCACGGGCTGTCGTTGACCGAGCGCTGCTGGAGCTACCGCGCCGAGCGGCTCTGGGGCGAGCCGGGAGTGAGCTTTGGCGGCAAGCTGCGCCAGAGCCTCGGCTACACGCCGCTCTACCTGCGCTACAACAGCGGCCGTCACATCTCCGACAGCGGTCAGCAGCTGTCCGCGCTGATCGACCGGCTCGTCTCGGCCTATCCGCGGGATGTCGAGGCGATCGCGCTGGTCGGCCACAGCATGGGCGGGCTGGTCGCGCGCAGCGCCGCGCACTACGGCCGGGACCGCCCCTGGACCGGGCAGCTCCGTCACGTGGCCTGCATCGGGTCGCCTCACCTCGGCGCTCCGATGGAGAAGGGGGCGAACCTGCTGATGGGCCTGCTGGGACAGATCGACACCCCCACGACCCAGGTCCTGCGAGAGATCCTCGGCGCGCGCAGCGCGGGGATCAAGGATCTGCGGTTCGGCTATACCGTCGACGAGGAGTGGCGCGGCCGGGACCCCGATGCGGTGCTCGAGGACCACCGCCAGCAGGTGCCGTTGCTCGGACACGTGGGCTACTCCTTCATCGCCTCGAGCATCACGCGCGACCCCGAGCATCCCGTGGGACAGCTGCTCGGTGATCTGCTGGTGCGAGTGCCAAGCGCCACCGCCGCCGAGCAGGCGAGCCGCTGGCGGGCGCCGTTTCAGCTTCGCTCGGTGGTCGGCGGCCTGAGCCACCTGGACCTGGTCAACCACCCCGACGTCTACCAGCAGCTCGAGGCCTGCCTGCGGTGGCCGGAGCTACCTGCGCTGCCGCCGCGCGCCATGCCTCCTCTGGCCGAGTCACCGCGACGAGCCAAGCGCCTTGTCGATCAGCGAGCGACCCAAGACCCGACCGCACCTGCTCACCGCCGCCCTGCTGGTTGGCACCTTCCTCGCCGCCCTCGACGTCAACGTCGTCGGCACCTCGCTGCCGACGATCGTCGCCCAGCTCGGGGGGCTGTCGCTCTACGGCTGGGTCTTCTCGGGCTACTTGCTGACCTCGACCAGCACCATGCCGTTGTACGGAGGCCTCGCCGATCTCCTGGGGCGCAAGCCGATGTACCTCGCCGCCACGGCGATGTTCCTGCTCGGCTCTGTCGCCTGCGGCGCCGCGAGCTCGATGCTCGCGCTGATCTTCTTCCGCGTGCTGCAGGGCATCGGCGCCGGCGGGCTGCTGCCGATCACCGTCACGCTCTTCGGCGACATCTACCCCGCCCACCGCCGCGCGCTGGTCCAGGGGCTCTTCTCCACCGTCTGGGGGGTCTCGAGCGTGCTCGGCCCGCTGATCGGCGGCTTCATCGTCAGCCACGTGACCTGGCGCTGGGTCTTTTGGATCAACCTGCCGATCGGGCTCATCGCCGCCGGCCTGGTGGCGCTGACGCTCCACGAGCGCGTCGAGCGCGTCGAGGGACAACGCCTCGATCGGCCCGGCGCCGTGCTGATCAATGGGTTGCTGATCTGCTTGCTGCTCGGGCTGCAGCTGCTCGAGAGCGGTCAGGGCGCCACGGCGACCGCGCTGCTCGTCACCGCAGCCGCGCTGCTGGTGGTCCTGGTGCCCCAACAGCGCCGCGCTGCCCACCCGGTGCTCCCCCTGGCGCTCTTCTCCCACCGAGTGGTGGTCGTCTCCTCGCTGTTGGGGGTCGCCACCGGTAGCCTGCTCTACGGCGTGGTCGCCTTCACGCCGCTCCTGATCCAGGGCGCGTACCACGGCAGCCCGACCCAGGCCGGCCTGGCGCTGGTGCCCCTCTCGGCCACCTGGACCGTCGTGACCTTCACCACCGGCGTGCTCTGCCGCTGGCTCGGCTACCGACCGGTGGTGATCTTCGGCGGGCTCTGCTGCGCCGCCGGCGCGGTCCTGTTGCCCAGCATCGCCGCCGGCCAACCACTGCTGCCGTTGCCCGTGCCGATGGCGCTGATCGGTGCCGGGATGGCGCTGACGATCACACCGATGACGCTCGTGGTGCAGGACGAGGTGCCCTGGAACCGCCGCGGCGCAGCCACCGCGCTGATGCAGTTCTTCCGCACCATCGGCGGCATGGTGACAGTCACGGTGCTCGGCGCGGTGATCACCTCCCGCTTCATCGCCGGCCTGCCGCCCGGGGAACTCAGCGGCGGGTCGGCCCAACTGCTCGATCCGAAGCGCTGGGGAGACTTCTCGCCGGCCCTGCTCGCGGCAGCCCGGCGCTCCCTCGGCACAGCGATCAGCGCCGGGTACTGGGCCTCCGCCGGGGCTGGCCTGATGATGCTGCTCTTCGCCCTGGCCTTCCCGGCGCTGCGGATGAAGCCCAGGAGCTGACGCGCCCGCGTCAGGATCGCCGGCTCACTGACCGCGCGCTGTCTAGCGAAACGGCCCGCTGCCACCGCGCAGCTGCATGCAGAGCTGGACCATCTCGCCCAGCCGACCGACCGCCGGAAGCGGGTCTTCGAGCGCAGTCGGCAACCGCAGGCTCACCTCATCAGCCGCGAGCGCGAGCCAGGCGGCGCCGTCGGCGAGACGAAGAAGCAGCTCCCGCGCCGGTCCCGCAGGAAGCCGCGCGCTGGCCGCCTTCACCCGGTCGGCCTGGCCGGGGCCGTCGCCCAAGGTCAGCGACAGCTGGTACTCCCGGTGCACCGGAACCTCAGGAGACACCGCAAGCAACGTCGCCTCGGCCAAGGTCCCGGACCACTCGGTTGCCACCCGCGCCGCCATCCCGCCGACCTGCCCGTCGAGCACGGCAATGTTCGCCAGCTGCAGCGTGCCGCCGAGCCGGGAGGCGAGTTGCTGCCAGCGGTCCACGGCCGCTCGCATCGCCGCTGGCGCCGGGATCGCCCGACGCGCCCGGTCGAGCGCCGCGGCAAGTCGGGTGGTGGTGGTGACGAGCTCGCGCAGCCGCGCGGGCCGCTGGCCCGCGTCGCGGAGCTCGATCCGCGCGCGCCGGTCGTCGGCCCACAGCTGCTTGATCCCCGAGAGCTCCAGCCGCAGGGCCTGCCCGAGGGCAGCGACCTGCGCCGCTTCTCGGCCGCTGACCCGGTGGCGCCGATCCCACGCCTCGTCGCCGAAGCTCAGCCCCCGATCGAGGTAGCGACGAACCCTCCCCACCGGCTCGATCTCGAGGTCAAGCCCGAGCGACGGGTAGCTCACCTCGCCAACGACGAAGATCCCGCCGCGGCCGCGGTGCTCGCGCCGCACCTCGACCTGGACCTCGCCTGCCTGTCCGTACAGCGCCCCGCCGGCGTAGGTCAGGCCGCACTCGTAGGCTACCGCGGTCCAGATCTGCTCCATCCGCTCGGAGCCGACCACCGGAGGGGCCCGGTAGCTGCGCCCGGCCTTACGACCCTTCTTGACGGCGGCAGGCGGGAACACCACCACCGGCAGGCTCACCCGGACGTCGGTGCGCCAGCGGATCCGCGCGCGGACCTCGAGGCGCCAGCTGAAGGCCAGCAGCTCGCTGGAGAACGAGGGGGTGACGTCCGCCGGCAGGCGGAACTGATAGTCGATCGAGTCGCCCCCCTCCCAGCGCGACGACGCCAGCCGCACCCGGTAGCTGCTGAGGTCGGTCCGGTCGCGGCGATGCCCGAGCTTGATCGCCTGCTCGCCGACCAGCGCCACGTCGACCTCGCGGTAGTCGTTGTACGGGCGGTTGCCAAGGGCGACGGCACCGGTGACGTACCCACCCGCCTCGATCATCGACGAGACCAGGCTCCCCTCGACGTGGGGCTCCCGCCCCTTCGGGCCCTCCGGGCGGGAGGAGTAGAGCACCGACCGCTCTGGTGGCGCCGACGAGGCGGGCGGCAACGCGACGTTGAGCTCGAAGGTCGCCCTGGCGTCGGGCCACCAGGGGATCGAAGCCCGAACCGTCATCGTGTAGGACACCTCGGCCCGGCGCCCGCGGTAGCTCGGGGGCAAGGCCGGGGGCAAGGCAAAGGTGAAGGGAAACTCGGAGCGCCCGGCGGGCAGCGCCCGCCCGGTCGAGAGGTCCGCCCGCAGCAGCATCAGCTCCACCTGCCTGGTCGAGGCGTACTGGCCGCTACCCACCGTGCCGCGCTCGAAGCCGTGGAGCTCGACCCGCAGCCAGTCGATCGGGACGCTGCGCCGCGCCTCGAGCACCACCCGCGCCTCGTGGCTCGCTCCGGCGGCCAGCTCGCGCGGGATCAGCAGACGGATCTTCGGTCGGTGCTTGACGATCGCCACCATCGCTCCTGCGCTCTGCTGTTGAGGCTACTCGGTCGACGGGCACTTGTCGCGCTAGCGATCGCTGCTCCGGTGGCGAGCCCGCGCTCCGCGTTGTCCTCGGCCGACCCGTGTAGTAGATATTGGACTGATATCGTCATCCGTAGGCCGCAAGCAGGAGTCCCGCGTGAGCAACAAGCCGTTTCCTTCCGTATTCCTGGTCACTGCTACGATCGCCCTCGCCGGCTGCGGACCAGCCAGCGAGCTCGGGCACCTCGGCACGGCTGGCGAGCTGGAGCGCCGCCAGGCAGCGATCATCAACGGCCAGGCGTGTGACGAGCAGACGATGCCCTCGGCGGTGGCGCTGCTGATCGACGCCGAGGTCGAGATCAGCTTCCCGGGCGTGCCACCGATGCAGCTGCCGATCCGCACCGTGCTCTGCACCGGGACGCTGATCGCGCCCGACGTGGTGCTGACCGCGGCCCACTGCGTCGACCCTTCGGTCCTGCTCGGAGGGATGGGGACCTTCACGAAGTCGATCTATTACATCTCGTTCACCGCGGACCTGACCCAGATGGTGCTCACGCCGCCCACCGGGGGCGCTGCCCCCGCGCTGCCCGAGCTCCCCGCCGACGCGGTGGAGGTCAGCCAGCTGATCGCCAACCCGGGCTTCGACCCACAAGAGCTGCAGAGCGATACCTTCACCGGCGGCCTGACCAACTTTTTCGACGTGGGCCTGGTCTTCCTCAAGGAGCCGGTCACCACCGTCGAGCCGGCGGTGGTGATCACCGCCGAGGAGGCGAAGCAGGTGGTGGTCAAGGAGGCGGAGGTCGACATCGCCGGCTGGGGCCAGCAGACCGCCGCGGCGCAGAACCCCTTCGAGCCGCCGCCGGCCGGCACCGTGGGCAAGAAGATCTGCGCCCGCAGCTTCATCAACGAGGTCGGCGAGCACGAGATGCAGATCGGCGCCGGGCCCGAGACCTCGCGCAAGTGCCACGGCGACTCGGGCGGCCCGAGCTACCTGACGATCGAGACCGAGCACCACCGCAAGGTGCGGCTGGTCGGCATCACCTCCCACGCCTACGACGAGACCGACTGCGCCAAGGGTGGCGTGGACACGCGCGTCGACGTCTGGCTCGACTGGATCGACGAGCAGATGAAGCAAGGGTGCAAGGACGGCACGCGCAGCGCCTGCGATGACGAGCAGGGGATCATCCCACCCGGCGCCTACGATCCACCGCCCCCCGAGCCAGACCTCGGCATCGACGCGGGGCCCGACGATGGCGGCACCGACGCCAGCGGGACCGACGGCACCGGCACCGGCGGTGACGGCGACGAGGGGGGCAAGTC
>JAUVBO010000236.1 GCA_030591195.1 Pseudomonadota bacterium | reverse complement strand
AGGTCGTCGTCGCTGATCGGCACCGCGAGGGTGGTCGAGCTGCCCTGGATGCGGAAGCGCTCGGTGCGGCGCAGCCCCCCTCGACGCACGGTCATCAGCCCCTCGGCGCCGGCAAACGGCGCCTGGACCAGGAGCTTCGCGGTGTCGCCAGGCTGGTAGGTCTCGCGGTCGGCGATCAGCTGAACCTGCTGCTTGCCCACCCGGGCCTCGCGACGGGCCCGCCCCCCGCTGACCCAGCGCGTGATGTCGGTGCGGTTGGCGCGGCCCTCGCGGTCGGTGATCGTCGCGCTGATCAGGTGGGTCCCACCCTTGTGGGTCCGGAAGGTACACTCGGCGTCCTTATCGGCGAGCGAGAGCACCTCGCAGCGCTGCTCGTCGAGCTCGAGGGTCTTGTAGGCGCCGCGCTGGTAGCGGTGCTCGAGCCGAACGAAGCGCACCACCGCCTTGCTGCCGGCGATCCGCTTGCCGTCGAGGTCGGCCACCACCACCGCGACCTTCATCGGCTTGCCACGCTTGACGAAGTACCGCTCGGTCTTCATCCCGACGTAGTGACGCGCCGGGTGGACCACCAGGCTCGACGACGTGCTCCAGGTCTGCCGGTTGACGTCCTGCACCGTGGCCGCCACCGTGACCGCCGCGGGACGCGCCGGATCGACGCTGTCGAAGTGAATCCCCAGCCGGTCGCGGCCCTTGCCGTCGGTGCGCCCGCTGAAGGACTGGTTCTTGGTCGGGAAGGCCGGCGTGGTGGCCTTCCACCAGCTCGGCCGCCAGCCGACGAAGCTGTAGTCGCTCAGCCCCGGCGGCGTGAACGAGCCAGCGCTCGCCGTGGCGCGCCAGCTCACCGCCGCGTTGGAGAGCCCCCCGCCGGCGAAGTACGACGCCACCAGCGTCACCTCGGCCGCGCCGCGGATCAGGTGCGGACCCTCGCTGACCGAGGAGCTGACCTCGAACTCGGGCCGCTTGAACTCCTGGATCCGGAAGACGTGGCTGTAGGTCGTGCCGGTCGCCGACACCGGGCCAACGCGAAGCACCAGCCGCGCCCGGCCGAGGTTGACTCGGTCGGTCAGCTTGAAGCGCAGGTCGAAGCCGCCGAGCGGTCCGATCCGCGCGTTGCCCTTGCCGACCTCGTTGCCCCGGGGACCGATCACCCGGTAGCTCAGCTTGCGGGCCGCCTCGGGCAGCTGGCGCACGCCGGCGGTGGCGCCCATGTCGACCAGCCTGACCCAGCCCTTGACCCGCACTTCCTCCTTCGGCCGGTAGAGCTTCCGATCGTCGAAGACGTACCAGCGCACCGACTCGCCGATCGGCGACCGCCGGTGCCAGCGAGAGCTTCCACCCCAGGGGTGGGGGGCCTCGGGGAGCATCACGAGGTCGTCGCCGGTCCGGGCCACCAGCACCCGATCACCCTGGCTGCCCGCAGCGGGCAGCGACAGCGTCCCCAGCCCACTGGCCGTGGTCGAGACGGTCGCCTCGCCGTCGGCTGCCAGATCGGGGCCCTTCGACGTCACCAGCGAGATCCGCGCCGACGGGATCGGCTTGCCGTCCCGCAGGCGGCTGACCCAGCCGAGCAACCGCTCGCGGTCGACGAAGGCGTCCACCGCGAGCTCGGTGACCTGGATCCAGCTGACGATGAACTGCCGCCGGTAGGCCTCCTGGGGAAACGGCCGCTGCTTGACCAGCACCACCAGCTGGCCCTTGCCGCCGGTCAGGGCGGGCCGCAGGTCGACCTCGGTGGTCACGAGCTGGTCGGGCTCACCGCCGATCTGTAGCCGCTTGCTGATCCGCAGCTTGCCCGGCGGATCCTTGGGCGGCCGCTCGCGGATCCCCCGGCGAACGAACTGCCGGAACGCGCCCCAGTCCTTGGGGGCGACCCGATAGACGCGCAGGTCCAGCTCGCGGTGGTTGATGCTGCGAAAACGGAACCGTCGCGCCCCCCGCGGGTCGAGGGTACGAAACATCCCGCCCATCGCGAACAGCCGGGGACTGGCCTCGCCATAGCTGAAGGACAGCACCTCCGATCCGCCGAGCTTCTGGCCGAAGATGTCCTTGATCGAGCCGGGGACGACCACGCGGTAGGTCGTCCGACCGCGGGTCTGGCCGGCGATGTAGAGCCACCGCCCGTTGACCGTCACCCGCATCTCGGGCACCTCGGGCTTGACCTTGATCGTCGACGGGTCGAAGACCTCCTCGTCGATCGGGTTGTTGAAGCGGACCCACATCTGCGACAGCGGCCGGCACTTGCGGCTGCCCTTGCAGTTGTGGCCATTGACCGCCAGCGGGTCATAGGTCGCAAAGGAGAAACCCTGCTGCTTCTCGGTCGTCAGCGGCCCCTCGGCCGAGGGCGTGCCGGGCGGGACCTCGACCTGGTAGGTCGTCCCCGGCTTGAGCGGGCGGCTGGCGCGCAGCACCAAAGCCCGGCTCTCGTCCGGCTTGATGCCCAGCAACGCGCCGACCCGCTGCGCGATCTCCGGATCCTCGGCGATCTCTGGCGGCGCCAGCCGACGCAGCTTCCAGTGCTCGCCGCTAGCGGTGAGGCGGATCTTGGCCAGCACCTTATCGGGGTCGATCCGCTGGTCGAAGCCGACGATGATCACCGGATCGAGGGGCTGGGGGCCGCCGGCCGGGTAGCGAGTGATCAGCCGCAGCGACGGGGTGGCAAAGGCCCACTTCTTCTCCGCCGCGAGGGTGCCACCGAGGGCCGAACGGGTGCCGGCGGCGATCGACGCCTGGTAGCTGGTCGCCATCGGGAACCGCTTGGTCGGCTCGAACAGCAGCGTCCGGGTGCCGATCCAGCGCCACTTGCCCTCGACCTTTGGCGAGAGCTTCACCGGCAGGTTGCTCGCCACGGCGTCGGCGTGGGAGGTCACCGCCACCATCGGCTGGGAGAAGGTCACCGACAGGTGGGGCGCCAAGTTGGCCTGGCCCTCGGGCGACTGCCGCAGCACCTGGAGCGAGCCCGGCTGCTGCGCGGTGGGCTTGACTCCCTTGGGGGCCGGCGGTGGAAACACTGCGGAGATCTTCTGGCCCGTGGTCGGCGGAGGTAACGACCCGGCACGCAAGGCGAACGCGCGCTGGTCACCCTCCTGCGCGGCGAGCTTGCGCATCCGCGAGAGCAGCTGACTGGCCGCACCAGCGGAGAGCGGTGCTCCGGCGGCTACCCGGTTGCGGTCGTCCCGCCCGCTGCCGACGCCCTCCCCCTTCGTCAGCCGAAACGTCAGCCCGGCAGGCGGCTTGCCCTTGGTCGCCTCGGGCTTGCCCTTGGTCGCTCCGGCGTCCTTGGCCCCGGGCTGGTCCCCACAGCCCTTGCCGCAGGCGACCAGGGACAACGCCGACAAGAAAACAACCTGGGACAGCCATCGATGTCTGCTCGGTCTGCTCAAGACGTCACACCTTTCCTTCCCGGGCGACGCCGGGCACCGTCGAACGAACAGGAGTCGATACGGAGTGGGATGTCGGGGCGCAGCGGCTGACGGAGCGACTCGGGACGCCGAGCGCCGGGGCGGTCACTTGGCGAGGTCGATCACCGCCTTGACCGCGTTGCTCGCCCCCTCCGCGACCTGGGAGATGGTGGCATCGAGCATGTAGCAGGGCGTGGTGACCAGCTTGTTCGCCTCGTCGACGCAGACCTCGCCGTGGGTGGTGACCTGGTGCTTGGCCCCCATCTTCGCCAGCGCCGCCGCCGTGCCCGCGTCGCTGCCGATCGTGATCTCGACACCGTCGAAGACCCTGGCCAGCAGGGCCGGGGCGATGCACAGCGCCCCGACGGGCTTGCTGGCCGCGTGGGTCTCCTTGATCGCCCGCTCGACCTCGGGGTTGACCTCGCACTCGGGACCCTTGAAGGCGAAGTCACACAGGTTCTTCGCCGCGCCAAAGCCCCCCGGAAACATCACGGCGTCGTAGTCTGCAGCCTTGTACTCTGCCAGGTTCTTGACCTCACCCCGGGCGATCCGCGCGGCCTCGACCAGCACGTTGCGCGTCTCGCCGGCCGCCTCATCGCCGGTGAGGTGGTTGACCACATGGGCCTGGGCGACGTCGGGTGCGAAGCACTGGTACTCGCCACCGTGCTGCTGGATCCCCAGCAGGGTCAGCACCGACTCGTGGATCTCCGCGCCGTCGAAGACGCCGCACCCCGAAAGCACCACCGCGATCCTTGGCTTGCTCATCGCACTTGCCTCCGTCCGGTCTTGATCATTGTTCGTGTGTGACTCTTGAAGCCAGCGGTAGCGTAGGCGAGCTTGGAACGTGAGCCAAGCCAGAACGGCACCCACCCGAGGAAAGCGCGAAAAATCGTGCCAGATCCAGATGGTCGACGTACGCGGCGGACTACGCAATCAGATCTTATCAATCTGAATTCTATTGGATTTGCCACCGTCCTACCTCCGCAGGCTTGGCTGAAACATTTGTCACAGAGTCGCGCTGGGCTCCGTGCTATATTCGAATCATCAAACCCAACAAGAACGATCTTGACCGCTTAGGAGGATAGACATGGTGCCTCGCAAGAACCGCTCGCTCGTCGTCCCTCTGTTCCTCGTTGGCGTCGTCGGCATGCTGGCCAGCGCCTGCGCCCCGGATCCCGATCCGGGCACGATCATGGTCGAGTGGAAGCTCGGCTTTGGCGTCGCCTGTGATCACCCGGAGGCCGACGTCGACAAGATCCGAGTCACCTTGCTCGAGCCGGGGGAGGCCGAGGTCGCGGTGGTCACCAGGGAGTACCCCGACGGCTTCAGCAAGACCTTCTCCTGCTCCGCCGGAGAGGCCACGCTCGACCGGGTGCCCCTCGGCACCTTCAACCTGCTGATCGAGGCCGGCAAGGGCGACTTCGACTACGCGGTCTTCAAGGCGCGAGTCGGCGGGCTGGTCGTCGAGGAAGGCGCGCTGCTCGACGTCGGCGAGGTGTCGATGGAGAAGCTACCCCCGTCGGCAAACCCGGGCGGGCTCGAGGTCAGCTGGACCTTCGACGCGGGGCTCTGCGGCGCCAACGACGTCGACACGGTGCAGCTGGTCGTCTGGCGCGAGCGGGTCTTCAGGGAGCACGACAAGAACTACCCGTGCGACCTGCCGTCCCCCGGCCACGTCAAGCTCGACCTCGCCCCGGGCACCTACGCGATCACCGCCGAGGGCCTCAACCTCGAGGCGATGGTCACCCGCCGCGGGGAAGCCGACGACGTAGAGATCGCCGAGGGCACGACGACTTCCCTGGTGGGTTCTGACGCGATCGTGCTCCAGCCGTAAGCACCGCAACGCTGGTACGGGTTGACGACTGAAGTAATCGTCGCGATGCGCCGGGCGTGACAGATCCGCCCGCTGTCAGTTACCCTCTCGCAGCGAATCATCCGGATCCCCGAGCCGCGACCGCGCACAGTCCTTGCTGGCGAAGTTGGCAGCAGATCCGTAGCCCTGCAGGGAGGTTGTCTGTAAATGATCACTCGTCCTTGTACCGTCAGCACCTGGGCCGCCGCGCTGGGCCTGGTTGCAGTGGTTGCGCTCGCGGCCTGTGGCTCGGACAGCCCGGGAAGCGATCAGGACAGCGCCGCTGGGCCCGACGGCGGCACGACCGACAGCACGAACAATCCGGACACCACGGAGGACGCGTGGGTCTGGCCCGATCCCGATCTGGGCTTGCCCGACCAGGGCCTGCCGCCCGACCAGGGCCTGCCGCCCGACCAGGGCCTGCCGCCCGACCAGGGCCTGCCGCCCGACCAGGGCCTGCCGCCCGACCAGGGCCTGCCGCCCGACCAGGGCCCT
>JAUVBO010000291.1 GCA_030591195.1 Pseudomonadota bacterium | reverse complement strand
GCTACAGCGCGCTGGTTCGCGAGCTGACGGTCGAGGTCGACAAGGAGCACACCTTCAAGGACCTGCGCTCGGTGGCCGAGGCCAGGGACCGCGAGCTGCCGATCGTCGAGACCGACAAGCTGCACAACCTGGTGGTCCGCGGGACGATCCCCGCCTGCGAAGAGGAGCAGGACTGCGCCCAGACCGGCGGCAAGGTCGACCCGCCGCTCAAGTGCAGCCGGGCGTCCGGCTACTGCGCTCCGCCCTTCGCCCGCCACGGCGAGGAGTGTCGCACGGGCGTCAAGGAGTGTGACCCCAAGGGCGGGCCCGACCAGAGCGCGCTGGTCTGCGTCGGGCTGCGGGTCCGGGAGAAGTACTTCTGCTTCAACTCCTGCGACTCGGCGACCAAGGACGAAAACCCCGACCCGGACATCGACAGCCGCTGCGGCTCGGTCCCCGAGCTGCGCTGCTACATCCTGCGCCGCAGCGACCCGACGCGCCCCAACGGCGTCTGCATCCAGCGGTGCAACGCGCGCGCGGGCAACGACCAGGCGCTGCTCGCCGAGTGTGTCAGCCCCACCTGTGGCAACGGCGCGCTCGAGCACGGCGAGACCTGCGACGACGGCAACACCACCAGCGGTGACGGCTGCAACGAGTTCTGCTCGCTGTCGTCCCTCGTCCGCTGTGACAACGACTCGGACTGCCGCGAGCCCGGCCAGGCCTGCGGCGAGGTCGTCACGGGGCAGGGCGTGACCTACTGCCTGCCGCCGCTGCGCCGCGACGAGCGCGGCGACGTCGTGCCCGATCTGGAGAAGGACGAGCGCGAGGACCAGGACAAGTACCGCACGACCTGCAGGGAGTTCGACTACTGCTGGCCGCCCGACGAGCGGGCGGACTGGCTCGGCGAGAAGCAGGAGGCCAAGCCGTGAGGCGACACGCTCCGCACGCGCATCAGCTGATCCTCCTGGCTCTGCTCGGGCTCTGGTCGACGGGGGCCTCGGCCCAGCAGGGGACGGGGAGGATCGAGGGCACGATCTACGACGACGAGGGCAACCCGATGGCGGGGGCGAAGGTGATCGCCAGCTCGCCGACGCAGATCGGTGGGGTCAGGCGAGCCGCCACCGACGATCAGGGGGGCTTCCGCTTCGTCGGGCTGATCCCGGGCACCTTCGGCGTCGTCGTCCGCCGGCCGGGCTTCATCGGCGTCAAGCGCGAGGGCCTGCGGGTCAACGTCAACCGCACGGTGACCCTCGACATCCTGCTCGATCGCGCCGAGGCGCCCGAGCCCGAGCCCGAGCCGAGGTCGGCCAAGGGCGCCACCGGCGCGAGCTCCAGGCCCGCCTCGGCCCCGGCGGCGAGGAGGGTCCGCAAGGCCAAGGCCGAGACCTACGTGATCACGGCGGCGCGGCCGGTGGTCGACGTCACCCGGAGCACCACCGGCGAGAGCATCTCCGACGAGTACCTCGAGAAGATGCCGCTGCTCGGCCGCTCCTACCAGGGCGTCGCCGGCATGACCCGCGGCGTGACCCAGAAGCGCAACCCGAGCGGCGCGGGCGGGGGCAACCCGAGCGTCGCCGGGGGATCCTACTTCAACAACACCTACACGGTCGACGGGATGGAGACCACCGATCCGGTGACCCACACCTTCGCCACCAACTTCAACTTCGACGCGATGGCTGACGTCAACGTGATGACCGGCGCCACGGGCCCCGAGTACTCGGACACGCCCGGCGGGGTGATCAACATGGTCACCAAGTCGGGGTCGAACAAGCTACGCCTCGACTCGAGCCTCTACTACCAGGACGACGGGATGACGATCAAGCGGCCGGAGGAGATCGGCAGCGACTTCTCCAGCCTCGACTTCAACCTCAACGTCGGCGGCCCGGTGGTCAAGGACAAGCTCTGGTACTTCGCCTCCTTCGAGCTCAACCGCAACGTCGGCACCGTGCCGCCCGACGAAAACCGCCTGCTGCCCGACCATCCACCACGGCGCTACTTCGGCCTCAAGGCGCTGGCCAAGGCAACCTGGCAGGTCAACCCGAAGCACAAGCTGGTGACCTGGTTCCAGACCTCGCCAGCGTCGATCGCCAACACGCGCAACACGGTCACCGTCGAGCCCGACGCCGAGGCGCACCAGGACCAGTACAACGCGATCGGCACCGTAGCCTGGGAGTGGATCGCCACCGACCGCCTGTTCGTCAAGACCCAAGCAGGCTTCGGCTGGACCGGCCTGCGGATCGGCCCCGAGTCCGGAGACGAGATCACCCCCGCGATCTTCGACGACGGCACCGGCGTGGCCCAGCGCAACTACGGCCGCACGACGAGCGACGACCGCTTCCGGCTCTCGCTGCAGGGCAGCGCGACCTACTTCCGCAACGGGCTGCTCGGCGACCACGAGCTCAAGGCCGGCTTTCGCTTCCAGCACCTGGTCAACCCCTCGACCGAGCGGGTCACCGGCGACGAGACGCTGGTCAACCGCTTCGGCCAGCCCCTGTCGCGCACGCGCTACTTCGTCGACTTCGACGAGGTCTCGGCCTGCGATCCGACGTCCTTGGACTACGACGCCTCCGCCTGCCGCCAGGCGACGCTCTCGACGACGGTCAGAGGCAACAAGGCGATCGTCTTCGTCGAGGACAAGTGGAAGCTGCCGCGGCTGCGGCGGCTTCGCCTGATGCCCGGCGCGGCGCTGCACTTCGGCAACACGGTCAACCCCGACGGCCGCCAGGTGACCAGCATGATCACCGGCACCGTGCACCTCAACGCCACGCTCGACGTCTTCAACGACAGGAAGACGGTGATTCGCGGCGGGTACAATCAGTATGTCGACATGGGCTTCTTGTCGCTGGCGCGGTTCGTCGGCCGCGACCAGATCACCTACCGCTGCAACTGGGACGAGGACACCCAGACCTACTCCCGGGACTGCCGGGTCGGCGGCCAGACGCGCACCGTCGGCGTCCCCCGGCCACCCTTCGACGATGAGGGCAAGATCGCCGAGGATCAGCGGTTCAACCTCGACGCGCTGAGCGTTCCGCGGGTCCACGAGCTGACCGTCGGCGTCGAGCGCGAGTGGTTCAACGGCTTCTCCACCGGCGTCGACTTCCAGTACCGCCGCTATGTCAACCAGTGGGAGGACCTCGAGACGAACGTGATCTGGAATCAGGTTGGCGACGACGCGGAGCTGTTTCGCAACGGCAAGTCCGAGTTCATCTACGACCTCGAGACGCCCGAGGAGGCCTGGCGCCGCTACATCGGCCTCTCGTTCTTCGCCCGCCGCTTCGTTGGCAACTGGCAGCTGATGGCGTCGTACACCTGGTCGCGCAACGAGGGCACGGTGGCCGAGGGGTTCGCCACGGTCTATCTCGATCGGGCCCGGCAGGCCCAGTTCTTCGAAGGGGTCCTGCCGGACGACCGCCGGCACGTCCTCAAGCTCACCGGCTTCTACAGCTGGCGCAAGATCCTCTCGGTCGGCGGCAGCGCCTGGGTCGGCACCGGCACTCCCTACGATCGGCGCTACTACAACGCATTCTTCGGCGACTACAGCGACCGCCGGGCGCCGCGGGGCACCGATCCCGGCGACCTGTCGACGCCGGACGACGACCTGGAGCTGCGCACCCCCACCCGCCTGGTCCTCGACCTCAAGCTGACCTACCGCCTCAAGCACCTGACCAAGGAGTGGTTCGGCGAGGGCCACGACCTGGAGCTGATCGCCGAGGTCTTCAACGTCTTCAACCTCAGGACGGCCACCAGCTTCGAGGAGCGTAACCTCGCCGCGGGCGCGCCGACCCAGTGGGGTGACGTGCTCGGTCGGCAGAGCCCGTTCCGGGTGCGCTTTGGCCTCCGCTATCGCTACTAGTCCGTGCTGAAGGAGTCGGCGATGAAAACCAAGATCCTGGGTCTCGTCGCAGCGCTGGTCCTCGTCGGCTCGTCGCTGGTCGCCGGCCCGGCCGGCGCCGCCCGCGCGTGGCCCGCGGCCTGGCCGCCCTGCGAGCCCCCGCCACAGATCAATATCGACCAGCTGCAGATCCCCGTCGGCCCCCAGCGAACGCCCGCCAGCTGGATCTCGATCGCCGCGAGCAGCGGCGACGTCGAGGACTGCCGCGCCCAGCTGGCCAGCGAGGGCGTCTGTCGCGTGGGGGCGATCGTCGTGATCGACGTTGGTGACACGATCAAGCGCACCGGCCGCTGTGACCGCGACGGCACCGACACCAAGGCCTACGCCCTGAGCAATGAGAGCTTCGCCCGGGCCCTCGAGAAGGTGCCCCAGCTGTCCGGCTACCAGGACCGCTTCCAGACCTACGTCTACTGGTCGACCTTCAAGCAGGCCAGCAGCTCCCAGGTCCCCCTCGACCAGAGCCAGAGCTGTCCGCTCGCCTATCACAGCGAGCTCCCCCACCCCGACGGGGGCAGGATCATGAACATCAAGGGCGTCGGGCGGGACTACAATCCCTTCCCCGAGAGCACCCTGCACGCGATCATCAACATGTGGTCGATCAACGACTGGGAGGACCACGAGCTGGTCGACCCCGACGGCTTCGCCCCCGTCAGCATCCTCGCGCACGAGACCGAGCACGACGTCTGCTGCTTCATCAGCTACGACAACGACGTCCGCAAGCTGATCGGCCACCAGGGGGCCCACTGGAGCCTCTATCACAACACCTTCGGTCAGCTGATGTACGGCGGGAACTGGCGCGAGGAGGGCAACGGCACCTTCTACTCGATCGCGGCGGCTCATGGGACCCGCCCGCTCGACCTCTACCTCTGGGGACTGGTGCCGCCCGAGGCGGTGGTGCCGGTCTACCTGATCGACACCGAGGACCAGGCCTGCCAGGCCTCGGACAAGACCCTCGAGGCGCTGGCGGTCGACTGCGCCGACTTCGTCATCGACGAGGGCAGCGGGCTCAAGTGCTCGGAGGACTTCAATCGCTGCCTCTCGAAGTTCGACCTCTGCCTCGAGCCGCCGTATCGGCGGACCAGCGAGGGCTGCTCGCCCTACGACGACGCGGTGACCCACTCCCCGACTGGCATCCGGGCCAAGGGGCGCAAGACGACGGTCACCATCGAGCAGATTCTCAAGGCCCAGCCGCCCCGCGACCCGGACTACCGCAGCTCCTACAAGGTCAACACCCAGCTCTTCGTGCTGCTGGTCGAGAGCCCCGCGGCCCTCGACCAGCAGACGCTCGATCGTCTCGATCGGGTGCGGAGGGCGTTCTCGCGGCAGCTGTACGACGTCACGGGTCATCGGCTGCGCAACGTCAACAGCTGGGACGGTCGCGTCGACGCGCCCTACTGGCGCTGGGGCGGCGTCAGCGAGTGGGACGGCGACACCGAGCTCGAGGGCTGGCGCCGCACCGGCGGCGGCCCGCCGTTGGAGGTCAAGGACGGTGGCCTGCTGCTACGCGAGGGCGACGACGGGCCGGGCACGATCGTGCACGACAACCTGCGCATCGACGGGCGGCACTTCGACGCCCTG
>JAUVBO010000637.1 GCA_030591195.1 Pseudomonadota bacterium | reverse complement strand
CGTGTCCGAGCTCGTACTGCGGGATGGCGGCCTGGTGGCGGAAGATCCGCAGCATCTCTGGCCTGGCGCCGCGGGTCTCGACGGCCTGACCGACCTGCTGGTGCGCGACCGTGGCCAGCTGCTCGTCGGTCATCGCCAGGATTTGCTGATCCCTCGCCCCGCCGAGCATCACCCTCAGCATCACCCGCCCGTCGGGAACCCGCTCGGGGAAGATCGTCGAGCTGAACAGCGCGCCGAGGGGTCTGAGGCCCTGGTCGCGCGGGGCGAGGAAGCCGAAGCCATCGAGCGGGTGGCCGATGGCGCTGCGGTCGTAGCCGAGGCAGACCACTGCCATCGGCGCGTAGCGGATCTCTTCGAGGACCGAGGCCAGCGCCCTGTCGAGGGGTGCGAGCATCCTCGCGGCTGCGAACGAGGGACAGGCCACCACGGCCGCGTCTGCGGCGTGGCCGGTGCCGTCGCTGGTCCCGACCACCAGGCCGCCGTCCCGGTGGCTCACCTGCTCGACCTCCGCGCCGAGCTGCAGCTCGCCCGGCAAGACCTCGGCCATTCGGTCGGTCATCCGCTGCAGCCCGCCGGGGCAGCTGGTCAGCTGGCCGCTCGGACCTCCGCCGGGGATGCCCTCGTCGTTCTTGTCCCGGGCTCCCGCCTGCCTCCGCGCCCGCCGGCGCTGGCGCATCACCTGCAACATGCCCCAGATCAAGCTGCCGTGCTCGCGCTCCACCTCGACCACCCGCGGGAAGCAGGCCTCGACCGACATCGTCTCGGGGTCGCCGGCGAAGATGCCGCTCTGCATCGCGTCGATCAGCGTGCGGAAGGCCTCGTCGCCGATGCGTCGCCGGGCGAAGGCCGCGACCGACTCGTCGTCGGCGTGGGCCGGGCGGCGGCGGGCGAAGGGCTCGGCGGCCAGGCGGAGCTTCGCCCGCCAGGAGAGGATCGGCGACCGCAGGAACTTGACCGGGTTCGTCGCCACGGGCCGCAGCTTGCCGCGGACGAACAGGTAGCGGTTGTCCGCAGCGCCGGCAGCGGGCAGCAGCGGGATGCCCAGGCTCCGGCAGAGCTGCAGGGTCGCGGGCTCGCGGTCGAGGAAGCCCAGCGGCCCCCACTCGCAGGTGTAGCCGTCGACCTGCTCGGTCTGGATCTTGCCCCCGACGCGGCCCGTCCGTTCGACGATGGCCATCCGTGGCGCCGGGCGTCCGCGAGCGGAGGCCTGCTCGACGATCTGGTGGGCCGTCGAGAGGCCCGAGAGCCCTCCGCCGACGATCACCACTCGCTCGTCGCTGACGGTTGGTTGGCCCTCGGCGGCGTCGCTCATCGCGTAGCCCCTGCGGGCTCCCTGGCGCTCAGGCGGTGCACGGTATCGACGAGGAAGCGGACCCGGTCGACGTCGGTGGGCGGCAACACGCCATGTCCCAGGTTGAAGATGTGGCCGGGCCGTCCCCCTGCCTGGCGCAGGGTCTGGGCGAGACGTTGCTCGAGGGCGTCCTCGTCCATCAGCAGGCAGACGGGATCGAGGTTGCCCTGGACCGGGTGCTCGTGTCCGATGCGCTGCCACGCCTTGCCGAGGTCGACCCGCCAGTCGAGGCCGAAGACGTCCGCGTCGACGGTCCGGATCAGGTCGAGCAGTCCGGCGGTGTCCGTGCCGAAGAGGATCCGCGGGACGCCGAGACGCTTGAGCTCGTCGAAGATGCGCTGGGTGTAGGGCAGGGCGAACTCGCGGTAGTCGTCCGGTCCGAGGATCCCGACCCAGGAATCGAACACCTGGACCGCGTGACAACCCGCAGCGACCTGAGCGGCGAGGTGGCCGGCGATCATCCGCGCGAGCTTGTCGAGCAGTCGGTGGGCGGTCTTGGGTGCGGTGAAGAGCAGCCGCTTGAGCTCGAGGAAGTTGCGCGACTGGCCGCCCTCGACCAGGTAGGCGGCGAGGGTGATCGGCCCGCCGGCGAAGCCGATCAGCGGCACCGTGCCGGCAAAATGATCGTTGAAGAGCCGGATCGACTCGCCGAGGTAGGGCATCGCCTCGGCCGAGTCGATCGCTCGCAGGCGGTCCACGTCGGCCGCGCAGCGCACCGGTGACGCGAGCTTCGGCCCGCTGTCGGTGAGCTCGACCGGCGCGCCCATCGGCACCAGCGGGACGAGGATGTCGGAGAAGATGATCCCGGCGTCGACGCCGAGTTGCTCCACCGCCTCGACCGTGACCTGGGCGGCTAGATCGGGCGTGGTGCAGAGCTCGAAGAAGCCGACCTTGGCGCGCAGCGCGCGGTAGGAGGGCTGGTAGCGACCGGCCTGCCGCATCAGCCAGACCGGCGTGCAGTCGGTAGGGCGGCCGAAGCAGGCCTCGATGAATCGGGTCTTCGTGGTCATCCCGCGGGTACCATAGTCACCGCCCTCGACCGTACCCCTCGAGCTACCCGCTCAGCAGTCAGGCCTCGTCGGCCTTCTTCTCCTCAGCGGGCTCCACCTTGGCGTCCTCGATCTTGACCACCGCGTCGTTCTTGCCCTCTTCGAGGTTGTCGATGCCTGAGCTCTTGCGGAAGCTCTTGATGGTCTCGCCGAGCGCTTTGCCCAGCTGGGGAAGCCGCGTGGCACCAAACAGCAGCACGACGATGGCGAAGATGATGAGCAGCTCGGCGGGACCGAGGCTGCAGCCGGAGGCGAAGAGCGCCACCACGCCGACCATGCCGATCTTTGTCTGATGACTAATCATCTCGCACACATTATGGCTCAAGGCTTTCCCTTCGTCCATTGTCGCGGTCCATTGCTGCCCGACACGGTGCGCTCATTGTGCGTGAGCCGCCGTGTCCGAGGGGGGGGGCTGCGACCGCGAACGGGCGGGGCCAGGGCCCTTGTCGGTGGGCAGGGGCTCGAGGACGAAGTCGAACGCCTCGGAAAGGGTCGAGACGAAGACCAGATCGAGGTCGTCCTGGATATCCTTCGGGATGTCGACTACATCCTTGCGGTTGCGGTCGGGCAGGAGCACCCGCTTGAGGCCGGCGCGGTGGGCTGCCAGCACCTTCTCCTTGACCCCACCCACCTGCATCACCGTGCCCCGCAGGGAGATCTCGCCCGTCATGCAGACGTCGTGGCGTACGCAGCGGCCGAGCAACAACGAGACCACGGCGCTGACCATGGTCAGGCCGGCCGAGGGTCCGTCCTTGCGGACCGCTCCCGCGGGCACGTGGATGTGCAGGTCGGACTTGGCGAAGAAATCTGGTTCGATGCCCAGCGCCGTCGCGTTGGAGCGGGCGTAGGTCAGCGCAGCCTGGGCCGACTCCTTCATCACGTCGCCGAGCTGCCCGGATAGCATCAGCTTGCCCTTGCCGGGCATCCGTGTCGCCTCGACGAAGAGGATCTGGCCACCCACCGGCGTCCAAGCCAGGCCGATGGCCACGCCGGGGATGTCGGTCCGCTCGGCGGCGTCGGGGTAGAACCGCACCGGACCGGAGATATCGAACAGGTCGCTCTTGTCGACAGTCTCGGGTGGGGGCAGGTCGTTGGCCACCTTGACCGCCACGCTGCGACAGATCGATGCCAGCTCGCGCTCGAGGTTTCGTACCCCGGCCTCGCGGGTGTAGTGGTCGATGATCTCTTCGATGGCCGCGTCGGTCACGACCAGCTGCTCCACCGTCACCCCGTGATCGTCGAGCTGTTTGGGCAGCAGGTGCCGCTTGGCGATCTGCAGCTTCT
>JAUVBO010000352.1 GCA_030591195.1 Pseudomonadota bacterium | reverse complement strand
TGCCCTCGAAGTCGACGCAGGCGTGGACGGTGAACCCCTCGGCGAGCTGCTCGCCGTCAGCCTGGAGCTCGACCCGGTAGCCGAACTTGGCCCGCACGTGGCCGACGTCGAGCACCCGGGTGCGGACGGTCAGCAGCTGGTCGTAGGTCGCCGACTTGAGGTAGTGGCAGTACGACTCGACCACCGGCATCCGCACCTGATCCTGCTCCTCGATGGTCAGGTACGACCGCCCCCGCTGGCGCAGGTACTCGGCCCGGCCGGTCTCGAAGTAGCGCAGGTAGTTGCCGTAGTAGACGACGCCCATCCGGTCGACGTCGCCGTAGCTGACGCGCACCGTGGCGCCGATCTCCGGCCGGTCGTCGGCCCACTGGCTGTCGTCACGAGCTGGCATCGATCCCTCGGTATCCCTTCGTCGGCTGAATATTGTTACATTGCCGCCGATTGTCCAGCCGTGGAGCCTCGAAGATGCCCAAGTCCTCCCTCGCCCCCCTCAACCTGCTGATCGTCGCCGCCGTGGCCTTCGGTCAGCCCGCCAGCGCAGCCCCACCGCGCGATCGAGCCCAATATCGCAAGCGAACCCTCGACCCGGTGATCGAGCAGCTGCGCAAGCAGGACAAGGCCGACAAGAAGCGCCGTGGCAAGCAGACCAGCAAGATCAAAAAGACCGCGCGCGACGCGAAGGAAAAGCGCCGCAAGAACCGGCGCCGGCTGCGGCTCGACTTCAAGGGGATCGAGGTGCCCTCGAGCCCCGCGGCCTTCAAGCGCGTCTACCACCACCCGCCGGTGGCCCAGTACCTCACGGGCACCTGCTGGGCCTACTCGGCGACCTCGTTCCTCGAGTCCGAGGTCTTTCGGCTGACCAAGCGCAAGATCAAGCTCTCGGAGCAGCACACGGTCTACTACGAGTACCTCGAGAAGGTCCGCCGCTGGCTGCGCAAGCGCGGCCACTCGGAGCTCTCCCAGGGCTCGGAGAACAACGCGGTGGTGCGGATCTTCCAGCGGTACGGCGCGGTGCCCCAGGCGAGCTACGCGGGGGTGACACGCAGGGACCGACGCCACAACCACTCGCTGATGACCAAGCGGATCAAGGCCTACCTCAAGCACTGCAAGGCCGCCGGCCTGTGGGACGAGCGGGTGGTGCTGACCCACGTCCGGTCGCTGCTCGACAAGCACCTGGGCGCCCCGCCGGTGGCGTTCGCCTTCGAGGGCCAGACCTACTCGCCGCGCCGCTTCGTCCGCGAGGTGCTCAAGCTCGACCTCGGCGCCTACGTCGAGATCATGTCGACGAAGAAGATCCCTTTCTGGACCACCGGCCTGTTCGACGTCCCGGACAACTGGTGGCGCAGCCGCGACTACCACAACCTGCCGCTGCCGGTGTTCTACAAGCTGATCAAGGACTCGATCACCCGCGGCTACTCGGTGGCGATCGGGGGCGACGTCAGCGAGCCGGGCCGCGACGGCCACCGCGACGCCGCGGTGATCCCGAGCTACGACATCCCCCAGCAGTACATCGACCAGGACTCGCGCGAGTACCGCATCGACGCCAAGGTGACCACCGACGACCACGGCATGCACCTGGTGGGCTACACCAAGCATGGCGGACGGGACTGGTTCTTGATCAAGGACTCGGGCCGCAGCGCCCGCTGGGGCAAGGCCAAGGGCTACTACTACTTCCGCGACGATTTCATCCGGCTGAAGATGCTCTCGGCCACGGTCCACAAGGACCTGCTCGGCTCGCTCAAGCGCCGCTTCCGTCGATCGCGACGCTGACGCGCTACTTCGGCACGCAGGTGCCCCAGTCGCAGCTCTCGTCGGACCAGCACTCATCGCAGCGCACGCCGTCGACGCCGCAGTGGCTCTCGTCGTTCTTGCCGGCGACGCACTTGCTGCCGTCCCAGCACTTGTCACCAGCACAGCAGGTGCCGTCCCAGCAGCGCCCGCCGCTGCAGGAGCTGCCGTCGCTCGCCTGCCGCACCCCGCAGCTGCCCGAGACGCAGGTCGCGGTCTGGCAGTCGTCGGCCGGCTGGGCGCAGGTGTCGCACCCTCCGCCGCTGACCCCGCAGTGATCGACGGTCGACGAGCGGCAGACGTCGCCCTCGCAGCAGCCGCTGCAGCTGCCGCCGTAGACGCACCTGCAGGCGCCGGCGATGCAATCGAGCCCGGCGGCGCAGGGGCCGCCGGTGTCGCCGCAGGAGCAGCTGCCCGCGAGGCACGTCTCGCCGCCCTCGATGTCGCAGCGGTTGCCGCAGGCGCCGCAGTGGTAGGCGTTGTCGCTCAGATCGTAGCAGGAGCCGAGGGTCCCACAGCAGGTCTGCCCCGCCGCGCAGTCACCGTCGCCGTCGTCGGCCAGGCCATCGACGCAGTTGTCGTCGACGGCGTTGCAGACCTCGAGCGCGTCCGGGTGCACCGCGATCGCCCCGTCGTTGCAGTCGTCGCATCCCGAGAGGCTGACGCCGAGGGCCAGACGGTCCGCGCCGGCGACACACCCGCTGCAGCTCAGGTAGCCGTCGCTGTCGCCGTCGAGCTCGTCGGCGGGCAGCTCGCCGTCACAGTCGTCGTCCTTGCCGTTGCAGCGCTCGGCGGTGGGGAGCGCCGCGCCCTCGCAAACCCAGTGTTGGTTGAACTCCCGACCCTCGGCCGTGAGCACCTTCTCGATCAGCTTGGCCTCGGGCTCGCTGCGACCGAGGTCGCAGCCGGTCACCCGCCCGGCGGCGCAGTTGCCGACGTTGGTGCTGCAGCTCTTGCCGCTGTCGACCAGCGGGGCCGTGCCGGTCGGATCGTCCTGTCGGCCATCGCAGTCCCAGTCGTGCTCGTCGCAGCGCTCGATCTGCGGCTGCTTGGCGCCGAAACAGCGCAACGACGCGGTGGCCGCCAGGTCCTCGCCGGGGCAGCCGACCCGGTCGTTGCTGCGGGTCCCGGTGGGGACCGCGCGGCTGCAGGCGCAGGTGCCCGAGAGCTCCCGGCCCTCGGCGCTGCAGTTGTTGTCGCTCAGCGGATCGCAGATCGCCTTCGAGGCCGGCCCACCGCCACCGCACTGGCCCTCGTTGCCGTCATTGCAGCGCCGGAACTGGGAACCGGTGGCCATCGGCTGGCCATCGGCGTCCGGGTTGCCCTCGTCGACCAGCCCGTCGCAGTCGTTGTCGACCCCGTCGCAGCGCTCGGCCGCCCAGGGGTGATTGTCGGCGTCGCCGTCGTCGCAGTCAGCCTCGCCAGCGTAGCCGTCGCCGTCGCCATCGCCGTCGCCGCAGGCCGTATCGGCGACGCAGTTCTGCACCACGCCGTCACCGCAGCGATCGGGAGCCCCGGGGAAGATCTTCGGATCGCCGTCGTCGCAGTCGGCCTCGCTCGCCGGCGGGCTGCACTGGGGACCGACGAAACCGTCACCGTCACCGTCGCACGACGGCTCGGGGCAGCCATCGTCGGACGCCGGCTTGCCGTCGACATCGTGGTCGACGTCGCGGGCCGGGATCCCGTTCTTGCCGGGCGACGCGCTGCAGTGACCACGGAGCGCCATCTGCACCGTGCCGCCTTCGGCGCCGCCGCTGTCGACGGACGAGCCGGGAAAGACCCCCGAGTCGAAGTCGTCGGGGTCGTCCTTCGGCAGCTCCTTGCCGGCATCGTCGACACAGTCGGGCACCGCGGTCGCCGGCGCGGCGTGGCCGTCGCCGTCGACGTCGCACGGCACACACCCCTCGTCGATGACCCCGTTGCAGTTGTTGTCGACCCCGTCGCACTCCTCGGACGCCTTGGGGCTGACCGCCGGATCGTCGTCGTCGCAGTCCTCGGGCGGGTAGGTGCCGTCGCAGTCGGCGTCGTCAAGGCAGGCCACATCCTGGCCGTTGCAGTCCTGATCGATGCCATCGCCGCAGTAGGGGGCGGCTGGGGGCTGGACCCCCTTGCTGGCGAGGTGGTCGAGGCACGCCTTGGTCAGCGAGGCGAAGCTCTCGCGGCCTTCCTGGCAGAGGTTCTCGGCCTCCTTGAGCCGCGGCGAGCGGCAGGGGTCGGTGTCATCGCAGTCGAGCGGCCCGCCGACACCGTCGCCGTCCTTGTCCTCGCACGGCTCGTCGCCCTCGGCACCGCCGCCGCCAGCGCAGCCGCCCGAGCAGTCGTCGTCCTTGCCATTGCCGCAGATCTCGAAGGAAAACGGGTGGACGTCGCGGTCCTCGTCGTTGCAGTCAAGCGCCTCGCAGGCCATCGCCTCGCAATCTAGATCTGCCGCCGCAGCACACCCGGGCAGGCCATCGCCGTCGACGTCCTTGAGCGGCACGAGCATCATCTTCGCCTGCTGGATCCCGGAGATGACAAAGTCCCGCAGGGCGAAGAGCGGCTCGGTCCCCGGACCGGTCCGGCCGAGCAGGTGGATCCGATAGCGCCCCTCGCGCGCGAACTCGATCGCTAGCCGGAGCGCATCCCGGGTGACGTCGCGGTTGGGGTCGATCGGCTCACCGACCCGCTCGAGGACGTTTTCCGCGCGCTGGAGATCACGGACGCGGAGGTCGAAGGCCTGCACGGGCCGCTCGGCCTGGACGCTCAACAGCAAGGCGTTCGGATCCGCGACGCACGCGCTGAAGGCGGACGAGATTAGGCCGAGGAGCGCGAGCCCTCCCCGGGGTTGGTTTCTTCTGACGCCCCTCATTCCCCTGCGATGATCATGATCGCAGAAACTGGGGCTTTCTCAAGTGCTGCGGGACGATATTGCTACTGACGGAAGGCCTTCTTGCCGGCGTAGAGCGCCGCGTCACCCAGATCGTCGCCGATCCGCAACAACTGGTTGTACTTGGCGATCCGGTCCGAGCGGCTCGCCGAGCCGGTCTTGATCTGACCCGAGCCGGTGGCGACGGCCAGATCGGCGATGAAGGTGTCCTCGGTCTCACCGCTGCGGTGGGAGATGATCGTCGTCCAGCCCACCCGGTGGGCCATCCGCACGGCCTCGAGGGTCTCGGTCAGCGAGCCGATCTGGTTGACCTTGATCAGCACCGAGTTGGCCGCCTTGTCGGCGATCCCGCGGCTGATCAGCTCGGTGTTGGTGACGAAGAGGTCGTCGCCGACGAGCTGAAGGTTCTCG
>JAUVBO010000548.1 GCA_030591195.1 Pseudomonadota bacterium | reverse complement strand
GCTCTCGGCGTTGCGGCGGGCGAGCTCGAGCATCCGCCGCTTGTCGCCCCGCTGGGGCGCGAGGATCTCCACCCGCGCCGCCCGCAGCTCGCCGAGCCACTGAGCCTTGGCGCCCGCGTCCTCCACCGCCAGCGGCAGCAGAACCTCCGCTGGCACCTCCTCGCCGGCGTCGTAGTAGAGATTGACGAAGGAGCTCAGCAGCTCCTCGTCCGGAAACTCCTGGCCGTCGAAGGCGAAGCTGCGCCGGCCGACGAGCTTTCCCTGGCGCAGGTTCAGCACCGCGAAGTCCACCGCGTCGCCCTCGCGAAAGAAGCCGAAGACATCGCGGTCGACCAACTCGACGCCCACCACGTGCTGGCCCTGGAGGCTGCGCCGCACCGCCGCGATCTGATCGCGGATCCGCGCCGCGTGCTCGAAGTTGAGGGCGTCGGCTGCAGCGCGCATCCGCTGCTCGAGGCCGCGCACCAGATCCTCCTCCCGGCCGCGGAGAAAGAGGCTCACGTCCTCGACGTGAGCGGCGTAGCGCGCTGGATCGACATCGAGCACGCAGGGGGCGAGGCAGCGGCCGATCTGGTGCTGCAGGCAGGGTCGGCGCCGGCCGCTCATCGCCCGGTCGGTGCAGGTGCGGAGCTGGAAATGGCGGTTGACCGCCCGCAGCGTCGCGCGGCAGGCCGAGGCCGAGTGGTAGGGACCGTAGTAGCGCGCGCCATCGTCGTCGATCTGCCGGGTGACCTCGAGCCGGGGAAAGGGCCGCTTCAGATCGAGCCGGAGGACGAGGAAGTTCTTGTCGTCGCGCATCATCACGTTGAAGCGTGGCCGGTGCTTCTTGATCAGGTTGTTCTCGAGGAGCAGCGCCTCCTTCTCGTTGTCGGTGACGATGGTCTCGATGTCGCCGAGCAGTCGGCTGAGCAGCGCGACGAAGGCCCGGGTGTCGCCCGACCGGGTGAAGTAGGAACGAACCCGTGACGCCAGGCTCTTGGCCTTGCCGATATAGACGATCCGCCCCTCGCGGTCCTTGAGCAGGTAGACCCCCGGCTGGCGAGGCAGGCGGTCGAGCCGCTCGCGCAGGGTGTCGGGCAGGGTATCGCTGGTGTCGTCGAGCATCGGACCGTGTTCCAAGATAGCCCCTGATACTACGAAGCTGAGCCCGCGCGCGATAGCGGTGTGGGGCCCACAACCTGGTGACTCGATCCCCAAGCTGTCTGCGGCTCCACAAAGGTAACTATTCAAAAGCATGGCAACAAATAGGGTTGTCATCGCTCTTGGCGTTGGTCCGCCGCTTGCTATAATCTGAGGACAGATGCGCCCCGCTCAACACGCTCTCTGCCGCTCCCGATTCCGGGCTGTGACAATTTATCTTTTGATTTTCGGTGCTTTTGCGACTTCCGCCTGTTCCGGCGAGGAGCCCTTCGACCTGCTGGGCGAACGAGCACTGGCGATCACCGGTGGCGAGACGTACACGGGTCACCCGGCGGTTGGGCTGCTGGAGCTCTCGAGTGGCGGCCTGTGCACGGCAACCCTCGTCGGCCGCAAAACCGTGCTCACCGCGGCCCACTGCTTCAGGGCGCCCGGATATACCTTCAAGCTCGACAACGGCGAGAGCATCAGCGCCACCGCCTGGCACGCCCACCCCGAGTTCCAGGGAGACAACACGCCGTATGACATCGGCGTGCTGCGGCTGGCTCGAGCGCCCAAGCTCCGCCCCCTGCCCGTCGCTACCAAGGGTCCCAGCCCGGGGCAGGCGATCGTGCTCATCGGCTATGGCGTCACCTACTGCGAGCCGGGACCGAACGGCACCCTCGCCTGCACCGAGGATGGCGGGATCAAGCGCCGAGCCGACAACACCGTCGCCAGCATGACCGAGATCGAGTTCACCTTCGCCGGAGATGGCAGCACCTGCAAGGGCGACTCGGGCGGACCGGCGTTCGCCAAGATCGATGGCCGGGAGGTCACCATCGGGGTCACCTCACGGGGCAAGATGCCCTGCGGCAATGAGGGTATCGATACCAGGGTCGACCGGTTCGTCAGCTGGATCTCCGACGTGGCCGAGGGCGACCTAAACACCGGGGCCGACCCCGAGGTGTCCCTCAGCGAGCCCGTCGCCAACGCCACGCTGAGCGGCACGATCAAGGTCAAGGCGCGCGTCACCGACGACAGCGGCTTCATCAAGGATGTGCAGCTGATGGTGGACGGCGCCACGATCGAGACCGTGGAAGGCAAGGACTCGGAGCTGCCCTACAGCTTCAGCATCGACCTCCCTCCCGGGCCCCACGAGCTGAAGGTCGTCGCCAGCGACCATGATGGCGGCGTGGGCGAGGCCAGCGCCAAGGTCACGGTCGAGACCTCATCCGAGCCAAATCCCACCCAGCCGGTCCAAGGCAGCTTCGGCGCCGAGTGCGAGCAACCCGACGACTGCGACAGCGGCATGTGCGCAGCAGACCCCAATGTCGGCCGCAGCTACTGCACCGAGATCTGCGATCCCTCAGGCGCGGGCTGCCCGAGCTCCGGGCAGTGCATGCCGACGGCCAGCGCCGACCAGCACGTCTGCGCGCTGATCCTCGAGCCTCCGCCGACCTCCGCGGCCAGCGGTGAGGCGCTGATTGGCGGCTGCCAGATCTCCGATCTGCGGCAGATCCCCGACGGCCGCGCCTGCTGGCTGCCGCTGCTCGCGCTGTGGCTCCTATTGCGCCGCCGCCGCAGGAATCCTCGCTCCACATCTGCTGCGGTGTAGCCGCTGTTCCCACCCGGGATGTAAACGTTCGTTGATAGTGTCTCCGCAAGTGCGGGAGATCACGTCTGCGGAACCTGGCGCGGATGTTGTACCGTATGCTCGACATGAGCATCCGTCGGCACAGCCAGTTGTTCGCCCTCGCCATCTTGATCGTCCCGGCCACCATCAGCGCCAAGCGGCCGTCCTTCATCCCGCCGCCGCTGAAGGCCAACGACATCCCCGGTGAGAGGCAATCAGCAGACATCACGGGACAAATCGATCCGAACCGCCCTGCGGGAGGCCGGCCACCAGCCACGCCCGGCATCAAGGCGGTCACCGGAGTCTGGACCAGCGCCGACGGCGAGCTCGCCGTGGACTCCCTGGTTCGCAACCTGGTGGCCGACGGGGCGCTGGCGCGGCTATCTCGACGGCTCGGACGCCAGGCGGTAGTCCGGGTACTCCGGCCCGTGGCACACACCCCTGAGCGGATCGAAACCCAGCCGATGGCCAGCCGCGCCGAGCTCCTGCTCCGGCGTAGCGGCGAGGCCCGGGTGGCGGCCACGAACGGCGCCGCCGACCTGGCGCTCACCGGCTACCTTGGCTCGCTTCCCGACCGTGCGGGCCGGCTCGAGCTGCGGAGCTACCTGTTTGCCCTGTCGCTGATCGACGTGGTCACGGGCGAGAAGCTCTGGGTCGATGTCCACCGGGTCCGGCGACTGCTCCGCCATCGCCGTACCGGAGCGCCGAAGGTCCAGCAGCTGAAGCATCACCGGGCGATCGACCTCTCGGGCCGGTTCAACGACCACGACGCAGCCACCGCCGCCAGCCGGCTCGCATCGAACCTGACGCGCAGCCGATGGATCAGCAGCGGCGCGCATCATCCAGTGCGGGTCCGCCTGCAGCCGCTGCGCAACCGCACCAGCGAAGTGATCGACCACCGGTTCGTCACCCTCCCCTTCGAGCGCGCGCTGATCCGCCAGCCGGGCATCCGGGTGCTGGCGAGCATCACCGAGCTCCAGCAGGTCCGCCGCCAGCGCGCCCTGCGACGACGGGGAGTCCAGTCGCCGGGGGCCGAGCTCGGCGCGACCTTCGTGCTGCGCGGGCAGCTGAGCGCCAACGTCGAGCGGCTACCCGGGCAGCCGGGCCTGCAGCTGCGGACCTACCACCTGACCCTCGAGGCCGTGGCCGTGGCCGACAACACCAAGGTCTGGATCGGCAACCGGTCGGTGAAGAAGGTCATCTCAACCCGCCAGCGCTGGTGAGCCCGCCGGCACCCCACCGATCTTGTCCGATCCATCGAGGCGGCGCATCACCACCGGGTT
>JAUVBO010000164.1 GCA_030591195.1 Pseudomonadota bacterium | reverse complement strand
GGACGAGGGCCCGATCATCTATTCGGAGCACAGGATCGGCGACTCGATGCTCTGCGTCGTGGACGAGGCCGCCGGTCAACGGGAGCGGTCGCCCGACAGCCTCGGAGGCGCGAGCGGTAGCCTCTGGGTCTACGCCGAAGACGCCGACGCGCTGTTCGAGCGAGCGGTGGAGGCCGGGTGCGAGGTGATGATGCCGATGGAGGACAGGTTCTGGGGCGACCGGATGGGCAAGCTGGTCGACCCCTTCGGTCACGTCTGGTTGATCGCCAAGCGGATCCGGCAGATGAGCCCCGCGGAGGTTGCCGAGGCGGCCCAGCAAGCCTCGGAGGGGCAATCTGGCTCAGCCGGTGGCTGAGCGGCCTGCCAGCCCCGCCCCGGAAGCTCGATCCGATTCCCTAAGATCATTCAGCATTATGGAGTCCTTGGCATCCGACATGTGGCCCCAGGTCGGCATCGGTCTTGCTAAAGAGGTGCTGCACCACCCCACGGGAGGATGAGCATGACCGTGATCAAGCGAACCAGCCAGACCCTAGCCACTGTCCTGCTGGCGGCAACGTTAGCACTGGTGGCGGGCTGCTCGGGCGATGTCGAAAAGAACGGGCCGAGCAACCCCGGCTACGATCCCAACGGCGAGCCGATCAACAACCCCGACCCCTCCTACACGCCACCGCCGGCACCGACCTGCGGCGGACAGTCGATCCCGATCGTGCTCAAGCACAACGACGAGATCCCTGACCTGTACCTGGTGGTCGACAAGTCCGGGTCGATGACCTCCCCGGTGGACCTGTTCGACTTCGCCAACCTCCTGCGCACCAAGTGGCTGGTGATGCAGGAGACGCTCTCGGCGCTGGTCGAGACCTTCCAGGGCAAGGTTCGTTTCGGCATCTCGCTCTATCCGGCCGACAACAGCTGCCAGGCCGCGGGCATCGACGTGCCGATGCAGATGGGCAACGAGGCGCAGATCAAACAGCTCCTCAACAGCGCCGGAGCCGATGGCTGGACCCCGACCCACACCAGCCTGGCGGCGGTGCGGGGCTACCTGCGCGGCGTGCCGCGGGGCACCGGTCCGCGCTATGTGCTGCTCGCCACCGATGGCATCCCCAACTGTGGTGTCGAGCAGGAGACCCAGACCGACGCCGAGAGCATCGCCGAGGTCCAGGCGCTGGTGGCCGAGGACGTCAAGGTCTTCGTCGTTGGCTTCGGCGACATCGTCTTTTCCAACCCGGCGACCCTCGACCAGATGGCCGACGCCGGTGGCCGACCGAACCCGAACGGCCCGCACCGCTTCTACCCCGCCACCAGCGCCGAGGAGCTCAAGGACGCGCTGTTCACCATTGCCGCGGGCATCATCCCGCCGCCCTGCACCTACGAGCTGACGAGCCAGCCCGACGACCCGGACCTGGTCACGGTCAAGTTCAACGGCGACCCGGTTCCCCGCACCCTGTCGAACACGATGGGCTGGAATTACTCGGAGAGCGGACGGGAGATCAAGTTCTTCGGCGAGGCCTGCGACCGCCTGCGCGGCGGCCAGGTCAGCCAGGTCGAGTTCGTCTTCGGCTGCAAGGGCCCGGTCATCAACTAAGCAGCGCCATGCGGCGGGCTCAGTGCTTGGCGGCGAGCTGGGCCAGCTCCTGCTCGAGCCGGTCGACCAGTCGGTCGAGCTGGCTCGAGACCGCGCCGACGGTGGAGGCGTCGCGGAGGTCGACGCCCGCCCGGCGCAGCTGGTTCATCGGGTAGTCGCTGCCTCCCGACGACAGCAGCTCGAGGTAGCGCCCGACAGCGGGCTCGCGCTCGGCGTGGATCTGCTCGAGCAGCCGCGCCGACGACGCGAAGCAGGTGGCGTACTGATAGACGTAGTAGGGCGAGCGGAAGAAGTGCGGGATCCGCGCCCAGGTTGCGGCGTAGCGGTCGTCGAGGTCTACCGCGTCGGCGTAGAACTCGGCGAGTAGGCCGGCGTAGAGCTCGCCGAGCCGCTCGGCGGTCAGCGGCTGGCCACTCTCGACGAGGCGGTGGGCCTCGAGCTCCCAGGCGGCGAAGAGCACCTGGGTGTAGTAGGTGCCGACGATGCTGTCGATGGCGTGCTGCAGCAGCACCGCTCGCTCGGCGGCGTCGTCGCTGCGGGCGAGCATCAGCTCGAGCAGCAGCGCCTCGTTTAGGGTCGAGGCGACCTCGGCGACGAAGATCGTGTAGCTCGCGTAGCGGAAGGGCTGTCGCTCGTGAGAGAGCAGCGTGTGCAGGGCGTGGCCGAGCTCATGGGCCAGGGTGAAGACGTCGTCGATCGTGTCGTTGTAGTTGAGCAGCAGGTAGGGGTGCACCCCGTAGATGCCCGCCGAGTAGGCCCCCGACTGCTTGCCCTCGTTCTCGTAGACGTCGATCCATCCGCCATCGATGGCGCTGCGCATCCGCCGCTGGTAGTCCTCGCCGAGGGGCGCCACCGACTCGACGATCCAGGGCAACACCTCGCCGTAGTGATAGCGGCGGTCGAAGTCGGCCACCAGCGGCACCGACCCGTCGTAGAGCTGGTAGCGCTCGAGGCCGAGCACCTTGCGCCGCAGCCGGTGGTAGCGTCGCAGGGGCTCGACGCCCTGCTTGGTGGTGGCGATCAGGGTCTCGACCACCGACGTCGGGATGTCGTTGCCGAACAGCGCCGCGCCGAGGGTCGCTGGGTAGTCGCGCGATTGGCAGTAGAACCAGTCGCGCTCGGCCACGCCGCTGTAGAGCGCTGCGTAGGTGTTGAGGTGCTGCTGATAGCAGCCGTAGAGCGCCTCGAAGGCGCGGCGGCGGTTGTCCTGGGAGCGGTCGGTGGCGAGGATCGCCCGGTACTGGCCGTGGGTGACGGTGACCTCCTCGCCGCTGTCGAGGGTGATCTTCGGGAAGTCGATGTCGGCCGTGGTCAGCGCCGCGTAGGCGTCCGAGGGCGCGCCCGAGAGCCGGGTCGCGAACGAGAGCAACCGCTCGCCCTGGTCATCGAGCACGTGCTCCTGCTGGCGGAAGAGATCGTCGATGGCAAAGCGGTAGAGCGCGAGCCGCTCGTCGCCGTCGAGCCACCCCGAGATCGTCTCCCGCGGAATTTGCAGCAGCTCGGGGTTGAACCAGGAGGAGGCTTGGCTCGCCTTGGCAAAGAGGATCTGCACCTGCTGCCGGCGGGCGTTGACGGCGTTGTCCCGTTGGTCTTCGTCGTGCTTGAGCGAGGGGAAGAACCAGACGCGGTAGGAGATCCGGCCGATGTCATCCTCGAGCTCGAGCGCCTCGAGCAGCGCCGCCGGCCCGTCCGCCAGGGTGCCCTTGATCGCCGCGAAGCGGTCGATCTTCGCTGCCAGCTGGTCGTAGGCCTGCTGCCAGCCGTCCCAGTCGTCGAAGATCTCGTTCAGGTCCCAGCGGAAGCGGGGATCGATCTCGTCGCGGGCTCTCGTGCGGGGCTTCGGCGCTGCAGGAATCTCGCTGGTCATCGAAGAACCATCCTTGTCGCTGTCCGCGTTCGCTCGGCGCGTCGGCGCCCCCGTGGCTACGGCCGCTCGATCGCTCCCTGGTCCACGGCGGCGCCGCGCTTGCGCGGGCCGCGCTCGAGGTCGATGCTGCCGAGGCCCGGCGCCAGGTCATCGCCGGCGTCGATCGAGAGCGATCCGGCGCCGAGCGAGTAGTCGATCGCCTTGGTGTCGACGAACCCCGGGTCGACGCTGATGTTGCCGGTGCCGGCCGGCGCGCCGCCCTCGACGTTGGCGTGGGCGAAGGTGCAGCCGTCGTGGGCCGGCAGCCCGTTGTCCCAGACGATCGCGCCGTGCAGGGTCAGCCCGCTGCCCGAGCAGACCACGCCGGCGGCGACCTCGTCCTGGGCACTGTTGGCCGCCACCGTGTTGGCCGAGCAGGTCAGCTGGCCGCTGGCCGGCGCGAGCCAGAGCCCGCCGAAGGGGCTGAGGCCGAAGACGCCGTTGTTGGTCACCAGGTTGTTGACCACCACGGCCGACCCCCCTTCGAGCTGCGCCCCGCCGCCCTGGTTGAGGCGGATCCGGTTGCGCCGCAGGGTCACCACGCAGCTGCTGGCGTCGACGCCGGCGCCGGCGTTGGTGATGACCACCGACTCGACCACCGTCAGCTTGGCGCCGCCGCTGCACTGCACCCCCGGCGCGCCGCTGGTCGCGCCCTGGACCTTGATCCCCTGCACCCCGAGGGTGCCCAGCCCCTCGACCCGTAGCGCAGGGAGGCCGCTCGACGCCGGCTCGAGCACCACCGCGTCGGCGGAGGTGCCGGTGCCGATCAGCGTCACCGCCGCGCCGACCACGGTCACGCTGCCGGTGTAGCTGCCCGGCGCGAGCCGCAGGAAATGCTTGCCGGCGGCGACCGCTCGGGCCACCGCCTCGCCGAGGGTCTCGATCGGCCCCGGCGTTACCACGTCGGCCGGGTCGACGCAGGCGCCGTGGCCCGCCGGGTGGCCGTGGGCCATCGCCCGGTCGCAGAGGCTGTCGACGATGCAGGCCTGGCCGTCGGCGCAGCCGTCGAGGCAAGCGCCGGCGACGCAGCGCGCGAAGCCGCAGCTGATCGGGCTCTGCGCGGCGCAGTTGCCCACGCCGTCGCAGCGGTGCGTCAGCAGCTCCTGGGGGCCGGTGGCGCCGCTGCAGCTCGGCTGGCCGCAGCCCGCCGTGCCGGCGGCGGCGTAGGCGCACCCCTTGGCGCCATCGCAGCTGCCGGCGCCACAGGCGGGGCTGTCGCCCGGGCACTCGCCGGCCGGTGCAGTGCCAGCGGCGCGGGGCTGGCAGCTGCCAGCCGCCCCCGGCCTGTCGCAGCGAAAGCAGTCGGCGCAGCTCGCCTCGGCGCAGCAGACTCCATCGACGCACTGCTTCGAGGCGCAGGCGAGGTCGTTGTCGCCGCAGGCATCGCCATCGGGCAGGGTGGCGTTGCACTGCAGGTCGATGCATTCGAAGCCCACCAGACAGCCCCCGGCCGGGTCGCAGGCAGTGCGACAGGCCGCGCCGCCGTCGGCGGCGCAGGTGTATCCGCCGCAGCTGGTCTCTCGCGCGGTGCAGTCGCCGTCGGCGGTGCAGCGCCGGGCGGTCAGCAGCCCCTGCTCACAGCGCGGCTCGCCGCACTCGCTGCCCGCGGCGCGGGGCCTGCATACGCCGGTGGAGCAGCGCTCGCAAGTGCCGTCGCAGGCCCGGTCGCAGCAGACGCCGTCGCTGCTGCAGTGCAGGCTCTTGCACTCGCCGTCGGTGTCGCAGCCGGCGCCGTTGTTCTTCCGCCCGTCGCCGCTGTCGTCGGTGCCGCCATCGCCGGCATCCCCGCCGCCACCATCGCTTGGCGGCGCGAGGACCACGCAGTGGCGGCGGGTGGTGTCGCAGTTGGGTCGGCCAGGGTGATAGCCGTCGGCGGCCGGGTCGCGGCAGTCGGCGTCGTTGGCGCAGCCCTCGTGGCAGAAGTGGCCCAGGGGGTGGCAGACCGGCCCGACCGACGGGTCGGTGGTGGCGCGCCCGCGACAGTCCGCGTCGTCGGCGCAGTAGGCGGCGTTGTCGTCGACGCAGGCGGGTGCGCAGAGCAGCAGGACGAGCAACGTCGTGGCACCGGATGCTGTAGGGCTGTTCATTGTTTGGTCCGCCATCGTCGAGGGGGCGATGATAGCAGACGGCCTGGCGTCCGGACCCATATCCTCGTGTAGCCCAGAAGCAGACCGTCGTGGCAAGGTAACCCGATCGGAGCTCGTTCCGGGAGGTTCCAGATGACCTGTCGCACGTTGATGTCGACGCTGTTGCTCGCGCTGTTGCTCGCGCTCGCTGTCGGCGGGTGTCCAAAGAAGAAGGACACCCCCCCCGAGCCCGCCAAGCAGACCCGGGCGGCGACGAAGAGCCCGCCGCCAAGGCAGGCCCCGCCGCCGAGCCCGCCGGCGGTGAAGAGGGAGGCGATCCGGGTCAAGGACGTTGGCTTGATGACGCCCGAATCGGTGCTCTACGACGCCCAACGGGACGTCTACCTGGTGGCCAACATCAACGGCTCCCCGCTCGCCGTCGATGGCAATGGCTTCATCAGCAAGGTCGCGCCCGACGGCAAGGTGCTGGCGCTGAAGTGGATCGACGGCGCGAGCGAGGGCGTGACGCTCAACGCGCCCAAGGGGATGGCGCTCACGGCAGACACCCTGTGGGTCGCCGACATCGATCAGGTGCGCAAGTTCGATCGCGCTACCGGAGCGGCCAAGGGGGCGGTGGTGATCCCCAAGGCGACCTTCGTCAACGACCTCGTCGCTGCCGCCGATGGTTTGGTCTTCGCCTCGGACAGCGGCCTAGACCAGGCGTTCAAGCCCAGCGGCACCGACGCGGTGTGGAGGATCGCCGGGGACCGGGCCACCGCGGTGCTCAAGGACAAGGCCCTCGGCCACCCGAACGGCCTGGCCCTGGTCGACAGCGAGATCGTCGTCGTCACCCTCGGCAGCGGCGAGATCTACCGGATCAAGGATGGCAAGCGGCTCGCCGGCACCAAGGCGCCGAAGGGCTCGCTCGAGGGCATCGTCCGGCTGGCTGACGGCAGCTTCCTCGTCTCGAG
>JAUVBO010000601.1 GCA_030591195.1 Pseudomonadota bacterium | reverse complement strand
GGTCGAGGCCACCGAAGACCTTGGCCGCCGGGCCGTCGAGCTGGAGGTCCTTGGGGCCGATGCGGTCGAGCGCGGCGGCCCGGGCCTCGCCCTGCTTGATGGCGGCAGTGAGCTTGGCGATGCGCCCCGGCAGCCACGCCACCGGCGCGCTGGCCGGGGGCGGCGTCGTGACACGGGCTGGCCGCGAGGCCGCCACCGGGGGAGGTGTGGCCGCCGCGTCGCCGTCGCCAAGCTTCTGCTTGGTGCTGCGGGCGGGCGCCGGGCCGCCATCGTGCGGGGAGGTGGGCCGGCCATCGGCGGCCAGCGTCTCCTGCTGGGGAAACGCGATCCACGCGACCGAGATCGCCAGGGTGGCCAGCTGGGATCGCTGGGACCTGGCAACTGGGCGATGGCTCAGTCGACGCATGGCCTCGGCTGCTTGCTCACGGGAAATTGGTACATGAGGTCGAGTGCTGACCTGCGAGGATAACAGGGCCTGGCGGATCGATGCGACCGCTACTCGCTACCCCTACGCCGGGCGCGGGGGTGGCGGCACGCAGGCGCCGGGAGGGGGCGGGCACCCTTCAGCTGGGCTTGGAGTCGGCTCCGGGCTCGTCGTCGGCCGCGGGGGGGCAGTCGTCGACCGCTCGTTTGCAAAGTCGTCGGAGGCTGACCTCGACCAATTTCTGGGTCAACGAGTCGAGCTCGGTGAACGGGGGCACGTCGGCCGTCCGGCGCTTGCGCTTCTTCTTCGGCATTTCGGTGCTGCTGTTGGACATGGCTCTCTCCTTCGACGGTCTGGCGACGGACCGGCACCACCACCACCGTCCGCCCGGCGCGGCCGCTGGACGGCGCCGGTTCGGTGGTCATCAGCTGGTTGTGTCTGACGTCTTGAAGGCTCGCCTCGGGACTACGCCGCCAGGAGGCCGCCAGCCCCGATGCGTCCGCTACCTTCAGGCCGGCATTATCGCAAGCGTCGTACCAGGCCCGATCCCCAATAATTCCACCAGCTTGTGCGTCAGTGCGCACAAATGGGAGCGGCCCCTCGACCACTCGGCCTACCGGTTTATGGACAAGGAGGTGGGCGTCTCGTGACCATCGGGGCCGGCGAATAGCCTGTCGCCCTGAGTGCCGATCGAGGTAACCTTGGCGGCGTCTTGGACGAATATGGGTGTCGGAATGTCCAGGCATGGGGTGATGGCGCCCGCAGGCGCCATGGTGAACGGAAGGTGACGTGACCGCGTCCGGCCCAAAGCGTCCCGACGAGCTGGCCCGCCTTCGCGGGCAGGTGGAGGAGCTCGAGGGTCGGCTCGCCGAGCTGACCCGGCGCGAGGCCCACTACCGTACCCTGGTCGAGGCCGCGCCGGTGGCGATCCTGATCCAGCGCGAGGGTCGGGCGGTCTTCGCCAACGCGACCGCTGCCCGGCTGCTCGGCGCCCGGGCGCCCGAGCAGCTGATCGGGCGCCGGATGCTCGACCTGATCCACCCGGATCAGCGGGCCGAGGTGAGCGCCTGGCTCGCCCAGGCCATCGAGCACGAGGAGCTGCCGCTGCCGCGGATCGAGCGCTTCGTTCGACTCGACGGCGAGTCGGTCGAGCTACAGGTGAGCGTCGCTCGAGCCGAGCACCAAGGCAAGCCGGCGCTGCTGGCCTTCGGGGTCGACCTCAGCGCGGCGATCAAGGCCGAGCGCGCGCTCGAGCACAGCAAGCAGGCGCTGCAGCGCGAGCGGGAGTGCGTGGCGCGGATCGCCGAGACCAGCCCGGTGGCGATCATGATGATCAACAGCGAGGGCCGAATCACCTTCGCCAATGCCCAGGCGGAGCGGGTGATCGCCCTCGCCCGCGACAGCTCCTGCGATCCCGGCCCCGAGTCGGTGACCGATCCCGAGGGCTACCCGTTCTCCGCCGCGGACCTGCCCTTTTCCCTCGTTCGCCAGACGCTCGATTCGGTCTACGACGCTCGCCACGCGGTGAGCTGGAGCGACGGTCGGCGTGGCCTGCTGTCGATCAACGCCGCGCCGCTGGTCGACGGCGAGGGGCGCTTCGAGGGCATGGTCGCGAGCGTCGAGGACATCACCGACCGGATCGGCGTGCTGCAGTCGATGGCCGAGTCCGAGGCACGGTTTCGCAACATCGTCCAGTCGACGCCGATGGGGATGCACTTCTACGAGCTGCGGGGGGGAGACCTGGTGTTCGTCGGTGCCAACCCGGCGGCCGATCGGATCCTCGGCGTCGACCACTCGAGATACTTCGGCCGGACGATCGAGAAGGCGTTCCCGCCGCTGGCCGGGACCGAGGTCCCGGATCGCTATCGCGCGGCCGCCGGCGATGGCATCACCTGGCAGACCGAGCAGCTCGAGTACCGCGACCAGCGGGTCGCTGGCGCCTACGAGGTCTACGCGTTTCAGACCTCGCCCGGACGGATGGCGGCGATGTTCCTCGATATCACCGAGCGCCGCCTGGCCGAGCAGGAGCGGGCTCGGCTCGAGGAGCAGCTGTTCCACTCACAGAAGATGGAGGCGATCGGTCGGCTCGCTGGTGGCATCGCCCACGACTTCAACAACCTCCTCTGCGGGATCAACGGCTACGCCCAGATGATCGAGCTCGAGCTCGGCGAGCGGAGCCCGCTGCTTGGCGACGTGCAGGAGATTCGCCAGGCGGGCGAGCGGGCGAGCGAGCTGACCAATCAGCTGCTCGCCTTCAGCCGTCGGCAGCTGATCGCTCCGAGGGTGCTCAGCCTCGCCGACGTGGTGGTCAGCGCCGAGAAGATGCTGCGGCGGATAATCGGCGAGGACATCGATCTCGAGGTCAGCGCCGAGCCGGGGACCGCTCGGGTCAGGGCCGATCGGGGTCAGGTCGACCAGATCCTGTTCAACCTGGTGGTCAACTCGCGCGACGCGATGCCCCGGGGCGGCAAGCTGAAGATCGAGGTCGGCGAGGGCTCCGTCGAGGACGGCCCGTGCGACCTCTGCGGCGAGACCGGCGACGGGCCGTTCGCGACGCTGTCGGTGGCCGACGATGGCTGCGGCATGGACGCCGAGACGCGGGCTCGCGCCTTCGAGCCGTTCTTCACCACCAAGGAGCAGGGCAAGGGGACCGGCCTGGGGCTGGCGATGGTCTACGGCGCGGTGACCCAGCACGATGGACACCTGAGGCTCCACTCGAGACCCGGCCAGGGCACCCGGATGTCGGTCCAGCTGCCGCTGGTCGACGCCGCGGTGGAGCCGGCGGCGGTCACGCTCGGCGACGATCTGCCGCGGGGCAGCGAGCGGATCCTGCTGGTGGAGGACGACGCCCAGGTCCGGCGGATGACCTGCCGGATGCTCCAGCGGCTCGGCTACGAGGTGCTCGACGCCGCGGACGGCGAGGCCGCGCTCGCCCTCTTCGACCAGCAGGAGGTCCCGGTACAGCTGCTGCTGACCGATGTGGTGATGCCCCAGCTCAACGGTCGCCAGCTGCGCGACCTGCTCACCGAGCGATCGCCCGGGATACGGACGCTCTTCATCTCCGGCTACACCGAGGAGGTGATCGCCCACCACGGCGTGCCGCCGGGGGGCGTCGAGCTGCTGCTCAAGCCGTTCACCGTCGAGACCCTGGCCCGTCGCGTGCGCGAGGTGCTGGGTTGCTAGCGGGCTCGGTTATCTCAGGGCTGCGCTGAGGGCGGAGAGGACCGCCGCGCCCTGCTTGACGAACACGGGGTACTCGTCGAGGGGGAAGGTCAACGTCTGCTCGGTGCCGCCCTCGTAGACCCGGTCCTGATCGAAGAGGTAGACCCAGCGTGCCCCGGCCGGGAACTTGACCTGCTTCTCGCCGCCGGCCTCGAACAGCGGC
>JAUVBO010000578.1 GCA_030591195.1 Pseudomonadota bacterium | reverse complement strand
CCAGGCCGCCGGCCCTGATCAACGATCCAGCGCGGGTGACTTGGGCCGGCGAAGCGTCTACGATCGGCGGGCACATCAGCGGGCTCAGTCGCGAACAGCGCTCGCCGCGCCGCGCCGCATCCGCGGGCGCAGCGCCCGGTGTCCGATGTCGGTACGGTAGCGCCGCCCTTCCCACGAGATCATCTCGGCAGCACAGTAGGCGGCCTGTCGCGCGCCGGCGATGTCCGCCCCCAGCCCCGTGACTCCGAGCACACGCCCCCCCGCCGTGACCAGGTGTTCCCCGTCGAGTGCGGTGCCCGCGTGAAAGACCACCACGTCCTCGAGGGCGCTCGCTGCCTCGAGCCCCTCGATCAACCTGCCCTTGGGGTAGGAGCCGGGGTAGCCCTCGGCTGCCAGCACGACGCAGCGCGCCGCGCGCTCGTCCCACCGCGGCGGCTGCTCCGGCAGCCGCCCGACCGCGGTGCCGTGGAGGTAGGGCAGCAGGTCGTCGGCCATCCGCGCCATCAGCGGCTGGCACTCCGGATCGCCAAAGCGACAGTTATACTCGAGCACGTAGGGACGACCCTCGACGATCATCAGGCCCGCATAGAGCACCCCACGGTAGCGGCTGCCCTCCGCCGCCATCCCCCGAACCGTCGGCTCGAGGATCTCGCTGACCACGCGCTGCTGGAGCGCCTGATCGAGCACCGGCGCCGGCGAATAGGCGCCCATCCCGCCGGTGTTTGGCCCCCGGTCGCCATCGAGCGCCGCCTTGTGGTCCTGGCTGCTTGCCAGCGGCATCACCCGCTCACCGTCGCACAGCGCGATCACCGAGACCTCCTCGCCGTCGAGTCGGTCCTCGACCAGCACCTGCCGGCCGGCCTCGCCGTGCGCCCCACCGAGGATCTTCGCCACCGCTGCCTTGGCCTCGGCGGCCTCGCGGGTGAGATAGACGCCCTTGCCTGCCGCGAGGCCGTCAGCCTTGATCACCCGCGCCAGCGGGTTGGCGTCGATCAACGCGTCCGCCGCCACCTGGCTGTCGAAGACCCCGAAGGGGGCGGTCGGGATCCCCTGGCGCTGCATGAACTGCTTGGCGAATGCCTTCGATCCCTCGAGCCGAGCCGCTGCGGCGGTAGGCCCGGCACCGATCAACCCTCGCTGACCGAGGCGGTCGACGAGCCCGTCACAGAGCGGCTGCTCGGGGCCGACCACGGTCAGGCCGATCCCCTCGCGGTCCGCGAAGTCGACCAACCGATCGATCTGCGACGGCGCGATGTCGGTGTTGGTCGCGCAAGCCGCCGTGCCGGGGTTGCCCGGTGCACAGAAGATCTGCTCCACCTCGGGACTCTGCGCCAGCTTGTAGCAGAGCGCGTGCTCGCGACCGCCGCTGCCAACCACGAGAACCTTCATCATCCCCTCCAGGGCACTGTCGTGCCGGGACCCGGTACTAGTGACGGAAGTGCCGGGTGCCGGTGAAGAGCATCGCCACGCCCCGCTCGTCGGCGGCGGCGATGACCTCCTTGTCGCGGATCGAGCCACCCGGCTCGACCACGGCACAGGCGCCAGCGGCGACGGCCGCATCGAGCCCGTCCCGGAACGGGAAGAACGCGTCCGAGGCGATCACCGAGCCATCGAGCGGCAGCTCGGCCTTGGTCACGGCGAGCTTGACCGAGTCGACGCGGGACATCTGACCGGCGCCGACCCCGAGCAGCTGGCCATCCTTGACGAAGATGATCGCGTTGCTCTTGACGTGCTTGCAGATCTTCCAGGCGAGCGCCAGATCGGCCTGCTCGACAGCCGTCGGCTCGCGCTTGGTCACCACCTTGGCCTCGTCCAAGGTGTCGTGGCCCCGGTCGGCCTGTTGCACCAGCAGGCCACCGGCAGCGCTGCGCAAGTCGAGGGCCACGCCAACGCCGGCCTTGTGCTGCAACAGGCGGAGCTTCTTCTTCTTCTTCAGCAGCGCCAGCGCGTCCGGCTCGTACTCGGGCGCCACCACCACCTCGAGGAACATTTCCTTCAGCTCCGCTGCGAGCGCGGGGGTCACCGGGACATTGCAGGCGACGATTCCGCCAAAGGCGCTCACCGGGTCGGTGGCCTTGGCTCGACGGAAGACCTCGGCCACGTCGCCGCCGTCAAGCCAGGCGGCGCCGCAAGGGTTGGTGTGCTTGATCACGCAAACGCCGGTCCGCGGCAGGTCGCAGGCGAGCGCCCAGGCGGCGCCAACGTCGAGCAGGTTGTTGTAGCTCAGCGCCTTGCCACCGAGCTGCTCGAATCGCTCGCGATCACCGAAGCGAGCCGGCGCCGCGTAGAACGCCGCCTGCTGGTGCGGGTTTTCGCCGTAGCGCAGGCTCTGCACCCGACGCAGGGCCACCGGCAGCACCTCGGGCAGCTGCTCGGCGTCCTCGACGATCTCCTGGCTGAAGTATCCCGCAATGGCCGCGTCGTAGGCACCGGTGTGGGCGAAGGCCCGCCCGGCCAGCCGTCGGCGCAGCGACTCGTCGATCCCCCCCTCGTGCGCCTTGATCGCCTCGAGCACCACCGGGTAGTCCCCCGGATCGACCACCACCGCGACGCGCTCGTAGTTCTTGGCCGCCGCGCGGACCAACGAGGGGCCGCCGATGTCGATCTGCTCGACGGCGTCGGCCACGGAGACCCCCTCGCCGGCGACGGTCTGCTCGAATGGGTAGAGGTTGACCACCACGAGGTCGATCTCATCGATCTCGTGTTTCTCGAGCTGGCCGCGATGATCCTCGGTTGGCCGAGCGAGGATCCCGGCGAAGATCCGCGGGTGCAGTGTCTTGACCCGCCCGTCGAGGATCTCGGGAAACCCCGTGTAGTCCGAGACAAGCTTGACCCCCAGCCCGTTGTCGCGCAAGAGCGCCGCGGTTCCTCCGGAAGAGAGGATCTCGACCCCCTGCTCGACGAGGCCTCGCGCGAGGTCGACGAGGCCGTCCTTGTTCGAGACACTGATCAACGCTCGACGTATCTTGTTCATGGCTTCCCCTTCGCGGCGTTCCTGCCGCGAAGGGGATAATAGAGAGCCGCCGCGCGGCGTCAAGGCTTGGGCCCGGGCCCCATGGCGAGCCGCGGCGCGCGAGCGTCCATTGGATGGAGGAGGCGGAGGCGAAGGTGGCGTCGTGCCGACGTCTGGGAGGCCAGCGCGCTGGCGACGCTAGTGGGGGGTCACCCCATCGGACGCAGCGGTCATCTTCAGCTTGAGCAGACCGCGAACCTCGACCTGCCGGATGCGCTCGCGCGTCAGGTTCATGATCTCGCCCACTTCCTCAAGCGTGATGCCGCCGCGGGCTGCCACGTCGAGGGCGCAGGTCTCGGTCATCTCCCAGACCTCGAGGTGCGGAAAGTTCAGCTTGACCGATCCCGTCTCGGGATTCACGTCCAGATACAGGTGGTGCTTGCAGCTCACGTAAGGGCACGGCCGGACGCCGCAATCGCACTCGGCCCGGCTCTGGGGCCGACTGTAGTTCATGTAAGGAATCAGCTCCGCTCCCTGGCGAACCTCCTCCTTGGTCAGCCGCTTCATCGCGATAGTGCGACTACGGGGCCGATCGCGGCGACGACGCCGGCGACGGATCTTGCGACTGACTGACGCGACCTGCGTCTCCGGTGACGCGTCAGCGTCCTGCTCGATCGTCGGCTCCAACTGCAACTGGGTCTCGCGGTCCATACGTCGTCCTCCTGAGCGTGAATCTGCTCCAGCGTGATTCGGCACCAGCGGCTAGCGGTCGGCGAGGATTCCCCCCCCCGCGACTCGTCGGGATTTGTCCGGTATCGACAGACGGCTCTCGACCTGAATGAACTGACGAACCAGGTCGTTGGCGGAGTCCCTCGACTGCTGGATCTCGCGGTCGAGGACTCGCCGGGCGGCGTGATCGAAGCGTGGGCGGGCCATCTCCCGCTCGAAGCCCTTGAACAGCTCGTCAAGGGCCT
>JAUVBO010000100.1 GCA_030591195.1 Pseudomonadota bacterium | reverse complement strand
CACCGTGGCCGCCGCGAGGCTGGTGGCGGCGCGCCTGGCGGCCACCGCCCGCTCGAGCATCCGGGTGCCCCCCTTGCCGAGCCCGCCCAAGGCCCGGGCCGCCGCCACCGCGGCCTCCCAGTGGTCGTCCGACAGGGCGCGGCCGAGGGCCGCGGCCGCTCGTGCAACCTTCCGCGCGCCGAGGCCAGCAGCAGCCGCCTCGCGGACCTCCCCCCGGGGATCCCTCAGCAGGGCGACGAGCAACCCGGCGTCGATGCCAGGGTCGGGCAGCCCTGCAGCGAGCCGGGCTGCCTGTCGGCGCAGTCGCCAGTCCTTGTCACCGGCGAGCATCGCGATGGCGAGCTTGCCGGCCTCAGGGCCGATCAGGCTCATCGTCAGCCGGGCCAGCGGCTCGATCTCGGGACGCCTGACGACCGCGCGGACGATGGCCGGCACCGCCGGGGCCGCTCCCGGGCCGATCTGACCCAGGGTGGCGAGGATCGTCTCGCGCACCTCCTGCTCGGTGCCCGGAGCCGCGAGCACCGCGGCGAGCTTCGGCACGGCCGGAGCGGCCCCTGTACCGAGCCGCCCGAGCCCCTCGGCCGCCACCTCCCGTCGCTCGGCATCCGGCGACCCGAGCGCCTTGAGCTGACAACGAAGCAGCCGCTCGACCTGGGCCTTGCCGCCGCCACTTCGACAGCCCGCGACGGCGAGGAGGATCAGCAACGCGGCCCTCATCGGCGGTCCGCCGGCGCGCGCCGCTTGAGATAGGGATTGCGGTGCAGGTCAGACGGCCCAGTCTTCGGCGGCACCCGGCGCACGCCGGCATCGCCCGTGCCGGCCCTGCGGGTTCCTTCCTCGGTGCCACTCCTGGTGCCACTCCTGGTGCCGCCCCCACGCCGCCGCAGAGACACCCGGCGCAGCTGGCTGCGCTTGCTGCCGAGCTCGACAGGCAGGGGCTCGTAACCTGGTGCGCGGACCTGGAGCGCGAGGGGCGGGCTACCCCGGCGCAGCTCGCGACGCAGCTCGCCCCGCCCAACCTCCTTGCCGCCCTCGAATATCCGCGCGGTCGTCGGCAGCACCTGCAGCCTCACGGTCACCGTCGCTGACGCGTCACCGGCGCCGGCATCGGCAGGCTCGACAGCGCCCACCCGCACCTCGGACACGACCGCCACGCCCTCCGACGAGCTCGCGGCGTCCTCGGCCGCCGCGCTGGCAACGGGGAGGCCGGCGTCACCGCCGCCGGTCTGCCGCCGAGGCCGTGCCGTCGTCCGAGGGGCCGCGCCCACGGCAACAGCGCTGGCATCGCCCACCTCGCCCACCGCGTAGCCCTCCTCCCGGTCGGGAAGAACCCAGAGCCACGCCACCGCCCCGAGACCGAAGACCACCGCGAGCAACACCACGTAGAGCCCGTAGGCCGGCCGGGGCGCGATCGAGGGGGCCGCCAGCGTCATCGAGCTGAAGCCTCCGGGCAGGGAGGTGGGCTCGGGCAACGCGTCACGCATCGCCTCGGCGTCGGCGAAACGATCCTCGCGAGCCTTGGCCATCGCCTTGAGCACCAGGCGGTCGAGCTCGGGTGGGATGTCGAGATCGGGACGCCGCTCGCGTGGTGGCTGGGGGGCCTCTAGCACGTGCTTCATCACCACATCGAGGGCGCTCTTGCCGCTGAAGGGCAGCTCGCCGGTAAGCATCTCGTAGAGCATCACGCCGGCCGAGTAGATGTCGGCCCGGTGGTCGATGTCGCGGTCGCCGTGAGCCTGCTCCGGTGCGATGTACTGGGGCGTGCCCATCACGGCGCCGGTGGAGGTGCGCACCAGCGAGTCCTCTGGCGAGTCGTCGAGAGGCTGGGTCACCTTGCTGATGCCGAAGTCGAGCACCTTGACGAACTCGCCCCGCTCCTCCTGATCGCAGAGGAAGACGTTCTCGGCCTTCAGGTCGCGATGAACGATGCCTTGGGCGTGGGCCGCCGCTAGCCCTCGGAGGACCTGCCGGATGATCGCCACGCTCCGTCCGGCGGGCAGCGCTCCCCGGTTGGTCAGCTCCGTGCGCAGGTCAGCGCCGATCAGCCGCTCCATCACGATGAACGCGTTGCCATCGTCGGTGAAGCCGTAGTCGGTGATGTCGACGATGTGGGCGTTGCCGACGCTCGCCGCGGCCATCGCCTCGCGGTGGAACCGGCTCAGCGCCTGCTTGGTCACCGCGATGTCTGGCCGCAACACCTTGACCGCCACGGTCTTCTTCAGCAGCTCGTGGCGCGCGAGGTAGACCTCGCTCATCCCCCCGCGGCCAAGGCGGTCGAGCAAGGTGTAGCGTCCGGCCAGGGTCTGGCCCACCCGCCAGGTGTCCACCGACAGCGTCCCGTCAGGGCCCCCGTCGTCGGAGCCCGACGCCGCCCCCGCCCCGGGAGTCACCGGCGCCGCGAGCGTCTCGCCGCTCTCCAGCGCCTCGCCGCTCTCCAGGTCAGCTTCCTCGCGCGAATCCCGCTCGGCCATCGCCCCCCATTATACGAAGTAGCCTTCGAATATACGAAGTCATCTCCGCGTGGCTGTCGGAACCAGAAGGGAGGGGACCGCGCCGCGCCCGATCAGAGAGCCCCACGAGGAGAATCTGCGTTCCAGTGGTGGGCGAAGCGAGCCTAGCGACCGGAGGGAGCCCAACCCTTGGGGGTGATTTCGCCGAGAGGCGTCCCTCGGAGTGAGATCGTCTAGTGGTGAGCGAAGCGAACCAAGCGACCGGAGGGAGCAAGACCCTGTGGGGTGACTACCCGCGACGGATTAGAGGGGGGGGCGATGAACGAAGTGAATCAAGCGACCGGAGGGAGCAGTCCCTTGGGGTAACTTCCCTGCTGCTGCGCAGCAGCTGCTGGGATGAGGGGGCTGGGGCAGCCCCCTCTCATACTAGACGTTCGATCCGAAGACCTCGTACATGCCACGCAGGACGTTAAGCCACTCGATGGTGTCCTCCAGCCAGTACCTGGTGGTCGGGTTGCCGGTGGCCTTGAACTTGGTGACCAGGTCGTTGCACTTGTTGATCATCTTGATCGCCGGACCCTTGTCGCTCTCATCCCAGGTCGGATCGTAGACCGTGCCGTAGATGTGGCCACGGAACGGATCCTGGCAGGTCAACAGCACCATGCCATCTGCGGGGGTGACCTCCTCGCCGCTGCCGACGCGGAAGATCTGTTGCCGGTCGGCGAAGACCAGGCTGTAGCTGCTGCGGAACTCGGACATGCCGTAGAGCAGCGCGTAGAACTTGATCGTGAACCAGTTGTCGAGGTTGACGGCCTCGCCGCTTGGTGGCGTGTAGGCCTGGCCCGTGGCCGGGTCGAGCGAGGTGCCGTTGCTGAGCGCCAGCACAGCAGTGGGCGCCATGTGCATCTTACCGTTGGCGATGATCGGCCCGTAGGCGCCGTAGTCCTCGCTGATCGTGCCCTCGAAGATCTTGTGCAGCTCTTCCTCGAAGACGATGTAGTAGGGCACGAGGAACCGGGTGAAGTCGGTGCCGGTCTCGACGCCGACGAAGATACCGGTCGAGGTGGTCAGGGCCTCGATGGCTGCCAGCTGCTCCCAGAAGGAACCGATCTCGGTGATCTGGCTCTGGTAGTAGTAGCCGGACTCGTAGTCGAAGCGGCTGAACCGCCGCCGACCCTCACCACGCACCACGGTCGCCTCACCCGGGCCGGGCTTCTGGCTCTCGCTCGGGATGCGCTGCCAGCGAACCTTCTCGCCCGCCTCGCTGATGCAGCCCCAGCGGCCGTTCTTCTCGTCGACGTCGGTGCCCTTGCAGTAGGTGCCGTACTGCGGCGTCTTCAGCACCTGGCTCAGCAGGTTGAAGCCGTTCCAGGTACCGATGGTCCAGTAGTTCTCCAGCGTTTGGTCCTGCAGATCCGAGAAGGCGACGCGGAACAGCCAGTGCTGGTAGATGCTCGGCAGGTAGTTGAAGTAACGGCCGGACAGGCGGCTGTAGAGGCCGTAGGAGCTGACGCCGAAGCGACCGCGCTTGAAGTTGTTGAAGTAGTAGTAGCTCTTGTAGCCCTTGATCACGTTGTTCGCGATCTCGAACGGGTCGGCGCCCTCGTCCCAGCGGTGGCAGCTGACGGTCGCCCCGACGTAGTCGTCCGAACACATCATGTACGGCACCTCGAGGGCCCGGTTGCCGTCCTGCTTCTGGTTGAAATCGAATGCCGTACCACCCTGGTCGAGGTAGGCGTCACAGGCGGCCCGCGCCTTGTCCTGCTCGGCCTTGACGCTGGTCCACGGGACGAACTTGCGGGAGGTGATGCCCGCGTTCTTGCCGAGGAGGTTCCACACCGAGCTGTAGTGCCACTGCTCGAGGATCGGCGAGTAGGCGAGGTTCGGCGTGCTCTCGTAGCGCGGGCTGCAGTCGCTGTAGCGCTGCCGGAAGACGATCTTCGCGTTCTCGTCGACGCTCTTGAAGACCTCGACGTTGCCGGTGTAGCCGAAGAGGATCGCGGCGTGGTCGTACTTGCCGAGGCCCGAGAAGTCCGAGTTGAACTTGGCGCCGTAGTCCATGATCGAGGAGTACTGGGACTCGGTCATCTTGTTGGCGATCTGGTTCGCGGTCCGGGCAGTCTGGGTGTAGAGGTCGGCGAAGCCGAGGGCGTCCTCGGCGCGCATCGGGTTGCGCTCGACCAGGTTCTCCGCGCGGAGGTTCCACCACTTGTTGTAGAAGTTGATGCTGTCGTAGGAGCCGGCGAAGTTGTGGCGCAGGCCGACGGTGTGGCCGACCTCGTGCTCGGTGACGCCGATGAAGATCCGCTCGCGCAGATACTGCCACATCGCGTCGTAGTCCTTGCTCGCTCCGAACCTCTTCCAGACCTCCATCGCCAGGCCCTTGATCGAGTCGTCAGCGAACTCGGCCAGCCAGATGTTCTTGCGGGCGGCGCGGTCGACGCGCAGCTTGTCGAGGGACATGCCCTCGGCGGTGCCCCACTCGATCGGAGACATCAGCCGGCGAACCTCCTTCGACAGGTTGTCGCCCGGGCCGATCTGCTTGCCCTGGAGCATCATCGGGGCGAGGCCCTTGATGATCTCGTCGTCGAGCAGGTACTCCTCGAGCTTGGTGCCGTGGATCCGGCTCAGCCGGCGATAGCGCTCGCCGAAGGTCGCCCGCTGCAGACCGTGGGTCTTGACCTGCTCGAGGCGCGCCAGCTTCTTCTTGCCGAGGATCATGTTGAAGATCGCCTTGCCCTTGATCTTGTTCAGCTCGCGGGGGATCTTCGCCGGGTCGATCTGCGCCGGGTTCTTGAGGATGTAGTCCTTGACGTAGCTGCCGCTCTGCATCGCGTCGAGGTCGAGGTCGCCGTTGAGCAGGCGAATGATCTCGAGCGAGCTGTTGGAGTACGAGTCGATCGCCGCGCCGTAGACATGGGCAATGCCGCTGATGATCTCGCCGGTCTCCGGGTCGGGCGACGAGGGACCGTAGCCGAGCGGGCCGCTGATCTGGCGGTCCTGCACCCAGTAGATGGTGTTGAAGCGCAGATCGCCCATCAGGAACTCGACCTCGTCCGGCTTGAACTCGAGGTTCTTGCAGCTCCAGTCGTCGCCGGGGCTCTTCTGGGTCCAGCCATTGGTCTTGACGACGAACATGTCGGGGACCTGGTCCTTGGGGACCGAGGCGACCTCCGCGATCGTGTCACCCTTGGTCTCGGGCAGGATACCCTTGGCCACGGCCACCGCCCGACGGAACGAGGTGTTCCAGCTCTCGCCGATCTTGATCCCCGACGCGACCATCTCGCAGGGGAACTCGGCGTTGATGTGGTAGACGATCGGCTTGGGGGTCCGGTCCTTCATCGCGATCTTGACGTACTTGCCGTCGTCGCCGACCTTCAGGGTGCCGTCGTCATTCTCCTGGTAGGCCTTCTCCCACAGGTTGAAAACATTGGCGAGGTAGATCCGACCGGCCTCGGTGAAGCCGTACTTGCGGTCCCAGGTGAAGCGCTCGGTGCGGAAGTAGGCAAACTTCGCCATCTCCTTGTCGGGCAGCGCCACCGGCTCGAAGTTACGGATGCCGACCTTCATGAACGAGGTGCGGACCTTGACCTCGGCGGGGCCGCAGGTGCTCGTCTGGTAGTTCCGACCGCCGTACATGGTGAAGTAGCAGAGCGGAATGTCCATCATCGAGCCATCGGCGAACTGGTAAGCGACGGTCTCGGTGTCGAGCAGGAACTTGCCGACCATGTCGAAGTAGTTGACGTTGTTCCACTCGGCCGGATCGTGGCTGGTCACGGTCTCCAGCTGGTCGAAGTTGACCTTGGCGTCCTCGTTGGTCTCGGCGTCCTTGGCGAAGACGCGCAGCGCGTCCTCGTTGTTCTCGTGGCTCTGCGGGAAGAAATTCACGCTGTAGGCAGCCGGACCGGTGACGCCATCGAGGCTCATCGGGCTGATGCTGCTCTTCGACCAGTCGACACGGATATAGTCACGCTCGTACCAGGGACGATCGACCGAGTTCTCCTCGATCACGTTCGATTGCTCGCCGGTGGCGGCGTTGTACTGGCGCTTGATGTCGAAGTGCCCGAGGATCGGGTAGCCCGCGATCGGGTTCTCCTTGTACGAGCTCGGGTCCTCCTTCGCCGCGGCCTTGCCAGCCGAGTCAGTGCCCGGGATCTCCTCGTAGGCGCGATAGGCGATCAGCCAGTCTTCCTGGACCTCCCAGCGGATCTTCTCCATCGTGCCGGTGTAGCCGACGAACGAGGTCGCCGACGTACCGGGCACGCCGATAATCGTGCTGCGGATGTACCACGTCCCCTGGAACATCGACTTGGGCATACGATTCGGCTGGGTGCGGTCGATGTCGTCCTCGCCAGCGCAGCCGACGAAGCCGAGCGCCAGCAGCCCGACCGCCCCAAACAGCCAGTTCTTCTTTCCGTTCATCATTCGGTAAACCCCTCAAAACCTCGGTTATCAAAAACCCTGTTGAACTATAAAATTCACCCAAACGTTCTATATCGTGATCCTGTGCTCTACAGGATGAACTTCGAGCTGATGTACCACTTGGTGTAGTTGTTGCTCGGCGAGATGAAGTCGTAGAACGGGAAGCGCACGGACTTCGCGTCGGCGGTCAGCGCCGGCTGGAAGCTCGAGACCCCGAGGCCCAGCACCAGCCAGCTCAGCGGCTTGTAGCCGACCTCGAAGATGCCCCAGGTGGAGTCGGCACGACCGGTGTCGACGGCGTTTTCCGCGACGAGGAAGTCATCGGGCGCCGAGCGACGAATGTAGTTGGAGATCAGCAGGTCGAGCGAGACCCACAGCTTCGGCGTGAAGTAGTAGCCGAGGTGGAAGCTGTTGACGAACAGCCAGTTGTCGTTGAGCCGGCCACCCGAGCCGGTGCTGCCCGCCGCGGCGTCGGCTGCGCCGATCGACGACAGGCTGACGTTGGTGTCGCGCGTCGCGCTGTTGGGCAAGTACTTTTGCACTGCCAGCGCATAGCCGACCTCGAGCTTGCTCTTGAAGAAGTTGACCAGGTAGCCGCCGAACATCCGGACGTTGGTCACCGTGTTGTTGTTCTGGCTGGCGTAGCCGGTCGGGAAGTACAGCCCACCGTATCCGTAGAGCGTGCCCTTGAGCCAGGGATCGCT
>JAUVBO010000327.1 GCA_030591195.1 Pseudomonadota bacterium | reverse complement strand
TCCGGACCAAGGGACGCAAGAAGGGCCGCCCGCTACCGCTGGCCACCGCCCTGTATGTGATCCATCAGGTGGCCGAGGCCCTCGACTACGCCCACCGGCGGACCAACAGCGACGGCGATCCGCTGAACATCATCCACCGCGACGTCAGCCCCCACAACGTGCTGATCTCGCGCGAGGGGCAGGTAAAGCTGGCCGACTTCGGCCTCGCCCGCGCGTCGATCTCGGTCCACGAGAGCCACGCCGGGGTGATCCGCGGCAAGTTCGCCTACATGCCAAAGGAGCAGGCGAACGGCCGGGAGATCGACCACCGGATCGACGTCTTTGCCGCCGGGGCCACCCTCTACGAGGCCCTCACCGGCGTCCGGCCCTACTCGGCGACGAACCTCGCCGAGCAGCTCTACCAGCTGGAGCAGCCGGTGCCGGTCCCCTCGACTCACATCTCCGACGTCCCGCCCGAGATCGACGACCTGACGATGCAGGCCCTGAGCCCCGATCCGGAGACGCGCTATCAGACCGCCGAGGAGCTGGCCAACGACCTGCGCCACGCCCTGGCCAAGCTGAGCACCCCGTCCCAGGAGGCCCAGCAGCTGGCCGCGCTGGTCAAGAGCACCGTCGGTCCTCCGGTTATCGACGAGGCTGTCCTGCGCCCCCACCTCGGCGACCTGCCCCAGGACTGCTCGCTGATCGGTGACGCGATCAACGAGGTCAAGGCCCAGCTCCGGATCGAGGGTTCGGCGCTCGAGGTCCCCGATGACGAGCCGGAGGAGCACGACACGCTGCGCAGCGCGACCGCCCCCGGGCGCATCGGACCCGGGCGGAGCGGACGACCCCAGGCCACCCCGGCTGGCCGGGGCCAGGAGGCGGCCACCGCGGAGGCCCCGAGTATCGAGTCGGAGCGCTCCGCCGAAGGCACCGGGGACAGTGAGCTGTCGGTGCCGACCATCGCCCGGCGCCTCTCGTCTACCAAGAACGAGCGGCCGGGCTCGGACCCCGGCCAGATCGCGTTCCAGGGACTGGCCGAGGTGGAGTACCGGCCGGTGGATCAGGGCGACAACGACCTCAGCCCGGTACACGGATCGATTTCCCACGGCGCGCGCCTGCGGTCCCAGGGCCTGACCGGCCCCGACGCTCCCGACGCGCCCGATCAGGCCACGCGCTCGGCCGCGGACCTCAACGACGCCCCCGCCACCCAAGCCAGACGAAGTCACCGGCCGGCGCCGGAGGCCGCCACGCCGCGCTCCCGGCGGCCGGACGATCGGCGGCCAGACGATCGGCTTGGGGACGACCAGCTCGACGACGCCAAGACGATCCAGCGCGCGCCGGAGGAAGCCAAGTCGTCGATCCGACGCGCGCTCGAGCGCAGGCATCTCCGTGCCCGCGCGTCCACCGATCAGATCCAAGCGGTCGATGGCGATCCCGCCGGACCGTCGCTGCTCGGCCTGATCGCAGGCGGAGTCTCGCTGTTCCTGCTCGGCGTGGCGGCCGGCTGGCTCGCCGCCGGGGGCTTCGCTCCCGGACCCTGTCCGCCCGCCAGGCCCTGCCCGTCCGTCACGAGCAAGGCCCCGCCGACCGCTGGCGGGCCAGTGTCGACGCCGATCGCGACGCCGACCACCCACGAACAGCGCCGCGCGCCAGCCGCAGACGCCGCTCCGCCACCAGTGGTGATCGTCGACAGCGGTACCGCCGCCGTCGACCAGCAGCGCAGGCCCAAGCCACGGGCTGTCCGGGCCCGCCCCCGACGTCCGAAGCGACCGACCGCGCGACGCGGGGATGCTCGGCGTCGGCCGCGCGTGCCGGCCTCCTCGGCCAAGCCGGCGGTCAGGTCGGCGGCCCAGGGCTGGCTCTCGATCAGCGCCGCCGAGCAAGCGCTGGTCTTCATCGAGGGGCGGCTGGTGGGTCCGACGCCGCTGCAGCGGCACCCGCTACCCCCGGGGATCTATCAGGTCAAGGTGCTGTTCACCGCCGACCGCAGCTACTCGTCGGTCAAGTTCGTCACGGTCCAGCGTGGCCACGCTTCGCGGGCCCACTTCAAGCGCTAGCGGCTAGTCGCCAAAGTCAGGGTTGTCGGCGAGGAACTCGTCGACCTCGGCCTTCTTGTGGAAGTTACGCACGCCGAGGACGGCCCAGCCGAAGGAGTCGCGCGGGTGGGAGAACGGGATCTCGAGGGCTTCGGCGAACCCGCGGTCGGAGCTTGAGAAGTCGTCACCCGGCGTACCGTCGGGCTCGGTGTCGACGTTGCGCTTCCATCCCGCGTCGCCGACCATCGATGACTCGTCCCAGTCGATCTCCGCGCCGTGCTTGTCCGAGAGTTCCTGGGCGAGGTGGTCGGCCATGCCCGTGGCTGGCTTGCGGTAGTCGTCGTACTCCGGCGCGAGGTCGAAGTAGTGCACCCGAGCGCCCTTCTCGGCGAGCAGCTCCGCCGTCTTGGCCAGCGCCGCCTCGGCATCGGCCAGGGAGGTGTGACCCCAGTGCACGCCGCCCTGGTTCGAGACCACGGCGATCAGCTTGCCCTCGGCGAGGGCCTTCTTCAGACCCGTGGCCGCGCCGGGCAACAGCATCACGTCCTCGGGACCGTTGGGGGTCTTCTTGCCGCTCTTGGAGATCCGCAGGGTCGAGTCGGCGTCGAAGAACGCCACCGCGACCTTCTGGGCGCCAGCGGCGAACGGCAACAGGTTGGCGAAGGTCCGCCGCGCGGTGGGCGCCGCGAAGGGCTCGGCCACGGTGCCGGTGGACTCGATCACCAGGCGGGCGTCGAGCACCCGCGAGTGGCTGCGATTCTTGATCGTCAGCGTGTAGCTGATCGACGCGCTGCTGTCGGGCTCCCACTCGATGCTCGGCGTCTTCGACGACGAGGTCTCCTCGTCGCGCGCGCCGTCCTCGATCAGCAACCGCACCGTGGCCCGCTTTGACGAGGCCACGCCCGGCTGGGTCAGCTCGACCTTGAACGCTCCGCGGGCGCTGAAGATCAGCTGTAGCGAGCCGCTCTTGTCGATGGTCGGCAGCAGGAAGTCGAAGCTGGTGAAGTCAGCCTTACCCACGCCGCCGAGCGAACCTAGATCCCTGACCGACGGTTCGGGGGCACAGCCAAGCGCGAGGGACAAGGCGATCAGAGGGACAAGGGCGCTGCGAAATAGCCGCGAGACCATCATCAATCTCCTGCTGACAGAGCAATAGGCGGACATCGCCGGCGTCTTGGCGTGCAAGAGGTCTGCCACGGCCCACGCTCGGCAACCAGCCGTCCGACCCTGTGAAACCACAGAGGATCCAGCGGGCCGCCGGCCGCGACCTCAGGGTCTCGGCCCTCCGACAATCAGCCAGATCTTCGAAGATCGACCAGGCGCCCACGCCGCCGATCTGGCACCCGCCTCGACCGCTCCCTGCTTGACCGATCCGCGCCAGTCGCCGATCCTCGTGCCAACCTGGAGGATGAAGGTGACAGCAACAACCTCGACGATTCCGTCCCGCTTGCGCCGTGCCTCACGCCCGCTGCTCGCTGCCATCGCCCTGCCGCTGATCGTCGCGGCGCTGACCTTCGCCCCGCGCCCGGCCAACGCGCGCACCCCGCGCTTGCTGCGCGCCGGCACCAACCCGTTCGTCTTCAAGTTTGGCATCGGGCCTGCGCTCCGCATCGACGACGTCCCGACCCAGTTCCGGATGACCCAGGAGATCGGCTATCACCTGATGGGCGGGGGCGACGGGCCGGTGCTCGGCTTCTCGTTCGCCGAGGCCTTCGGCCGCAACGCGGTGACGTTCCAGCTCGGCCCCGACTTCTGGTACGACATCCAGCCAGTGCGGGGCCTCGGGCTCTACCTGGCGCCGATGTTTCACGTCGGCTACTCGCTGCTGAGCTTCGAGGCTGGCCGCAACGACGTGACGTATCACTTCTTCGACATCCGCTTCGGATTCGAGATCTCGCTGGTGCTCGGCAACCGCGGGGTCGTGTTCTTCCGCCCATTCGAGATGAACATGTTCGTCGGCGACTGGTTCGGCGCCCGCTACGATCTATTGTTCGGCGGTGGCGTGACGTTCTGATCGCGGCGCTCCCTGCGGTCCGATCCAAGCCTAGGCCGACCTAGGCCGGAGCCTGCGCTACCGCTCGACAACCCCAGCGATCCTCGTGCTCGCCACGCTGGCGCTCGCCTTGCACACCGATCGAACCATCGCCGCCCTGGCTGCCAGCGCGCTGCTCTCGCTCGCCGCCTGCGGCGGACAACCCGACACCTCGAGCGTCTTGACCCCTCAGCCGAGCCGTCGCCTCGGCGGGCCGCTGCACAGCGGCGAAAACGGCAGCTACTGCCTGCACCGGGTGCAGACCGAGACGCCGACTGGCAACCGTAGCCTCGACGAGGCCTACCGGCTGCTGCACACGGCGTACTAGCCCTCAAACAAACGCGGCTAGAGCCGGCGCGCCCAGCGTGACCAGCGAGCGCCGTCGTCGCGACTGTAGGACCAGAGCAGCCCGTGGGCGCGCCCCTTGAGGTGGGTCCGTGGCACCGAACCCCAGAAGCGACTGTCACTACTCATCGGGCGATTGTCACCGAGGACGAAGAGGTGGCCCGCGGGCACCCGCACCGGACCGAAGTCGCGGGCCGCGTAGCCGTCGGCGTCGAAGGTGACGAAGCGCTGGGCGCCCAGTCGCTCCTCGTAGGCGACACAGCCGGACGGGATGTAGCGGGGGCTGGACGTGCCAGCAGCCGCGGCGCAGCTCGCCGCCAAGCGCCGGCGCGGCACCGCCCGGCCGTTGACCAGCAGACGCCCGGCGCGCAGCGCGACGCGATCGCCCGGCCGGCCGACGATCCGCTTGATCAGTCGCGTGCCGTCGCGCGGGTGGGTGAAGATCACCACCTCGCCTCGCCGCGGCAGCCGGCCATCGGTGAGCTTGACCTCGCAGAGCGGCACCGACAGCCCGAAGGTGAACTTGTCGGCGAAGACCCGATCGCCGACCTGGAGCGTCGGGGTCATCGATTCACTCGGAATCACGTAGGCCTCGACGACGAAGGCGCGAAGGACCAGGGCGACGAAGACCCCCTTGGCCAGCGCCCGGGCCACCCCGGCGTGCTTGGGCGTTCGGGGACCTCGCAACGGCGGTGAGGTGCTCTTGACCACTGGTGTACCTCCATCGGAGCAACACCAGGACAACCCGGGCCGACGGCGGGCGATTCCCGCCGAGCTATTGCTTGCCGATGAAGCTGGCGATCAGCTCGATCGACTCGG
>JAUVBO010000145.1 GCA_030591195.1 Pseudomonadota bacterium | reverse complement strand
GGCAGGTCGAGGCACTCGGTGGGAACCACCCGCGTCGGCACGACGCCGCCGGGCAGCTGGGGTAGCACCAGTCCATCGGGCAGTTGGTTTGCCTGGCAGTGCGCCATCTCGGTCCCGATCCAGCCGCTGGCACCGCAGACAGAGCAAGCGCGGCCGGATTGCTGGATGCAGGCCCGCTCGGTGGTGCCGTCGGGGCCGAAGCACTGCTCCTGATCGGCGTCGTAGGAGATGAAGCCGGTGTTGGCCACGCCGCGCTCGGCGGAGCACTGGGTCGGGCGGCCACCCTTGAGATAGCAGCGGGCGGAGCCGTCCACCGAGCAAACCTCGACGTCGTTGGTCGGCTTGAACTCGTAGAAGACACAGTTGCTGGTGAAGGCCATCCCGCCGCCGAAGCGACGGTCGGGCATGCCGCGGCTCGACGAGTTGCGCAGGGCCATCGCCTGACACTCGCCGGCCGTCAGGTTCGACTGTCTCACGCCGTTTTGCCAGTGTCCGCCGCCCCACCAGAAGTCGGCCCCGTCGGGGAGCGCCGAGGCCGCGCAGGTCAGCCGGTTGGACAGCAGGTGATCCTCGCACGCCAGATCGTTGGTGAAGTAGACGTTGCCGTGGGTGCAGTGGATGATGCAGTCGCCGACCTGCACCAGCGCGGAAGCCTGCTGCTGCGTCCGGTCCGGCCCTGGCGCGACCATCGGTCTCCGATCGCCGCCGACGCCGCCGCAGCCGATGATCATCAGCGTCATCGCCAGCCCTGCCGCGAGCGTCAACAGGTGGTTCCTCTTGCTAGACATCGGTGGCTCCTCTTCTCTCCGCCGACGCTCGGTCGAGCCCCGGATGTTTGCTTTGCCGATTTCGGCCTTCGCCTGGTTGTCGTGTGACGCGCTGCCTGTGCACGCGCCGTTCCAGCGGACAGCCGTGGGTACTCGGCGGGCACCGCGAACAGGGCACCCCGGGCGAGGATCGAGCGTTCGGGAAAGATCTACGGTGACTTGGCGAGATTTGCGCTACTCCGGCGGACGACCCGCTCGCCTCGTCGCCGCGCACGTCCGTTTGCGGGACCGGCCTGCCGCTGCTCACCCGCCGCCACGTCGCCGGGCGCGCGGTGCCCACCGCGAGGAGCGATCAGCCCGGACGGACCAGCGATCGACGCCAGGGGTGCTACAGCCGGTTGATCCAGACGTACCAGTCGGCCGCTTCGGCGTCGAACTCGCCGGTGGCCGGAGCGTAGCTGATCACCATCGCCCGGTAGCGCGTCGCGCCCAGCTGCTCGGTGAGGTTGAGCCGCTCGGCCACCGACCAGGCCTGCTGCGGCGTCGAGAGGGCGCCGCCGTGGGGCGCGCCAGTGCTGATCCCCTCCACCCGCTCGGGTACGCTCGCTCCGTCGCTACAGCCGAGCGCGGCCGCGTCCGAGACTCCATCGGGTAGCGGGAAGTCGCGGTTGCGCAGCTCGGCATCGCCCCACAGCTGGGGCTCGCCGAAGAGCACCGTGCCGGTGGCGGCGTGGATCACCACCAGCCACTGGTTGGCGTTGCTCAGGTAGCCAAGGAAGCAGTTGTAGAAGTCGCCGGCCCGGTCGGCGTCGACCGTGTCGGGCTCCAGCGCGCCCCGCTCGTCGACGATGTAGCGCTCGGCCAGCTCTCGCGCGGCTGCCCGGTCCACCGCCTCGCCGGCGAGGGTCGAGTAGACGCGGTAGCCGCGGGGCTCGAGCCGCTTGTAGTCGATCACCACCGCGCCGACGCAGGGGGCCCCGTCGCAGTCGGCCTCGAGCGCCCCCTCGGCCTCGCACCAGGGCGGCGGCGTCGTCGCGGGCGGGACGTGACAGCCGACGAACAACCCGAGGAGCAGGATCGAAGAACCCGACGCTAGCTGGCGGCTCATCTATCGAGTCTATCGCGAAAGAAAGGTCGGCCCACGATTTTGCGCCCTGCGCGGCCGGAGGGCGAGGCGCTCTCTCGGCTCGGTCCGCACCTGGTAGGGAAGCTGCTAGGCGTCCCTACCGACGATCTCGGAGATCGACGCCCAGCCGTGGCGGTCGAGCTCGGCGATCAGCTCCTTGAGGATCCGCCCCGGCAGGCCGGGGCCTCCGAAGATGAAGCCAGTGTAGATCTGCACCAGCGAGGCGCCGCTGCGCATCCGCTCGATCACGTCGGCGGCAGAGGCGATCCCGCCGACGCCAACGATCGGCACCCGGCCCTCGAGCTCGCGGTAGAGCACCCGCGCCACCTCGTTGGCCCGACGCTTGAGGGGCGCGCCGCTCAGGCCGCCCTCGAGCGCCTGTTGCGCGGGCGAAAGCCCCTGGCGATCGATGGTGGTGTTGGTCGCGACGACGCCGTCGATCCCCTGCTCGGCCGCCGCTGCGGCGATCTCTCGCAGCTGACCGTCCTCGAGGTCCGGTGCGAGCTTGAGCAGCAGCGGCGTCGGCGACGTGCCGCGCGCCCCGGCCGCCTCGCGGTTGGCCTCCTGGGCCCGGGCCAGCAGGCGCGCTAGCGCGTCGACCAGCTGCAGGTCGCGTAGGCCTGGGGTGTTGGGCGACGAGACGTTGATCGTCAGGAAGTCGACCTTGCCGGCGAAGCACTTGACCAGCGCGCTGTAGTCGTCCGAGGCGCGCTCGAGCGGCGTGTCGCGGTTCTTGCCGATGTTGAGCCCGACCACGCCTGGCACCGAGGCCCCACCGCGCCGGTCGAGCCGGCCGAGCATCGCCTCGGCGCCATCGCCCGGGAAACCGAGCGCATTGATCACCGCCCGCTGCTCGTCCAGCCGCCACATCCTCGGCTTGGCGTTGCCCGGCTGAGGCCGCGGCGTCACCGTCCCGGCCTCGACGTGACCGAAGCCGAGGGCCAGCAGCGCGTCGACCGCCTCGGCGTTCTTGTCCAGCCCGGCCGCGACGCCGAGCGGACTGGCGAAAGTCAGCCCCCAGAGCCGCACCGCGAGCCGAGGGTCGGGCGACGGCGCGAGGGCCTTGAGCGAGGTCAGCCCGCCCGGCAGGCTCTGGGCCAGACCGAGGGCCTGCAGCGCGATCCGGTGGGCGCGCTCGGGGTCGATCCGGGAGATGAAGGAGTCGTAGAGCGTCGAGTAGATCGGCAACATGGCGGCAAAGATAGCCCACCCGTGCCGGCCGGGCCAGAGGCCCGACGCCGGACGAGCAGCAGCGCCGGCAGCAGCAACGGCAGCGGCCACGGCGCGCCCGACCCTGACGGGGCCAGGCTGCAACCGGTGCTCGCCCCCTGCACCCCGGCGTGGGGCGGGGGCTGATCCGGCCCCACCGGCGTCGGCTCGTCGAACGGGTAGATCGTGCACAGGCCGGCCAGATCGTCGCTCGTGAGGCTGCGTTTCTCCAGTTCGGCCTGGGGCGTCTCGCCGTACATCGTCGCCTGCTGGTCGTCGACGTGGGCGAGGCCGAGCAGGTGGCCGATCTCGTGGGTCAGGACGTTCTGGATGTCGGTCGCCGCCTGGGTCTCGTCGTCGGTGGTGGTCCAGAAGTTATCGAAGCCGTTGAGGTCGATGTCGGCATCGACGATCTCCCCCGTCTCGGTGTTGTAGGAGATGGTGGTCAGCGCGGCGACGCCGTCGGGCACCGCGCCGGCATCGACGCCCTCGGGAGGCCAGGCCGCCTCGCGCCAGACCACTCGGTTGTCGCCGTCGCTGCCGGTCTCGAGCCTGACCAGGTTCGTCTCCCGGTCGGGCGTCAGTCCCTCGAAGTCGAAGTAGAGGTCGGTGCAGGAGGGGCTGGCCCAGGTGAAGAAGGCGCGCTTGATCGCGCCGACCGCCTCTGGCAACGCGACGTCGGCGCAGCCGTCCTCGTGGACCTGATAGCGAATCGTGCGCCGCGCCCAGTAGAGGTAGATCCCCTGCTCGCCGTCCACCGTCGCCCGCTCGTAGGCCAGCGCGGGGGCCGAAGACGACGGCGTCGCAGCCACCCACCAGGCCAGCAAGAGCCCGAGCGGTCCCGACGCCGGTCGCCGCCGGCCCCCCCCGCCCGTGGCGCGGCGTGCAACATGGAGCGGCACGCCGGGAGCACGCCGCGGAACAAGAGGGACCGTCGGTTTCGCCTCGGCTCGATTCACCATCGGATTATAGGCGATCTGCTGAGGAGCCACCGCTACGGGGCCGCACCGGGCTCGGGCCGCACCCGGTGCACGCCCACTGTCAAATGGCCAGCGCCGAGCCTCGCGGTGATCGACGTGGTGCTGTAGCCATCGACGCTGGTGGTGACCGTGTAGCTCCGGGGCTCCTGCGGCACCACCACGAGGAACTGACCGAAGACGCCCGTGATCTGGCGCTCGGCCGGAAAGAAGGCCGCCTCGCCAGGGTTGAAGCGCGGGTTGTCACGGACGAAGCGCAGCTGATCGGCAGCGGGCTCGATGGTCGGCTCGACCCCGGCGATGGCCTTCATCTGCCCCTCGACGATCGCCACCACCTGGCCGAGGTAGAGCCCGGCGGACTCGATCTGGAAGCCCACCTCGTCACCCGCCGCCTGGTAGAGTCCGCCGGAAGCCTCCACCGCGAACAGCTCGAGCCCAAACAGATCCTCGGCGTCGACCTGCAGGGACCCGGCCTGCAGCGTGGGCAAGAACCGCTGGGCGCCCGAGGCGTCGCTGACGATCAGCTGGTGGACGCTGCTGCGCGGCACCGCCGGCAGGGAAAAGGCGCCATCGTTGCCCGTGCGGTTGCTGACGACCTTGCTGTCGGCCAGCAGCGAAACGCGCAGCTCCGGCGCCGACTGGCAGCCCGCCTGACTGAGGCAGGTCTCGAAGTTGACCACCCGGCCGCTGATCGTCACCGCGTCATCCGGAGCGGACGGCATCGAGGTCGAGCTCCCCGGACAGCCGCCGAGCAGCCACGGGAGCCAGGCTAGCAGCAGCGCAGCCAGGGTGGACGCTGACGCCCTCATTGAAAGGGGGACTTACCCGCGCCGGAGAAGCACCGCGCGGACCTGGTCCGGCCGGAGGCGCAGCACCTGCTCGTCGTCGTCCTCCAGCCCCTCCTCGGCGGTGAGGATCATGTAGGTCAGGATCCCGAGGCCGAGCACCAGCACCGTGCCGACGATGATCAGGATCTGCAACATCGAGCTGCGCTCGTCGATGACGACGTCGCCGGCGCTCCGCCGCTCGAAGCGGATCTGCACCTGGCCCTCGCGGTCGACGCGCCGCTGGAACGAGCGTTGGTCCTTGATCACGTCGTCGAGGCTGCCGGCATCGCGCTCGTCAATCTCGCTCGGCGCGGACGCGTCGCTGTCGACACGACGTCCCTCTCGCGCCTGGGACGCGCCGGCCGCGACCATCTTGGCCCCGACGCCCGGAGACTCCTGGGTCCGGACCCGTTTCTCCAGCCGGCGCCGCTCTTTCATGATCTCGTCGAGCGGCAGCGTCTCGGTGGTCTCGGGCTCGTCGGCCAGGGGATCGTCCGGGTCGTCCGGGTCGTCGTCGACGTCCGGTGCCTGCGGCTGATAGTCGTCGACGTTCGGTGCCTGCGGCTGATAGTCCTCAGCCAGGGCCGCGGAGACCGCGGGGTTCTCCGCCGTCGGGCTCTGGCCGGCCCCGCCCGATCTCGCCTCGGCGGGCACCACCACCTCACTGGCCGGCGTGACGTCGTCGGGGCCGAACTCCTGCTCGGCGATGATCCCGCTGGTCGGATCGATCCGCGTGGCCTCATCGTCGTCGCCCCAGGCCGCGGCGTCATCATCCCCCTCGAGGACGGGCGCCGCTGGCGCCGGAGGCGCGACCTCGACCTTCGGCGGCGCCGCCGGCGCCGCTGGCTTGACCACCTTGCCGCCCTTCGCATCGGCGCCGAAGGTCATCTTCATCCAGCCCGCCAGCTGCTTGCTGCTGAAGGTCAGGCGCGACTTGTCGGCGAAGCGCTCGAGCGCCTCTCTCATCGCCCGGGCAGTCTTGTAGCGGTTGTTTGGATCTCGCGACAGGGCCTTGAGGATGATCGACTCGAGGTCCTTCGGCACCAGCCGGTTGGCGCTGCTCGGCGCAAGGATCTCGGCCTGTTCGACCTCGGCGCGGATCTCCTCGTCCTCGGTGCCGCCGAACAGCCGCTTGCCGGTGGCGATCTCCCAGAAGACGATGCCCGCCGAGAAGATATCCGAGCGGGGGTCGACGTCCTCGTTCGCCGCCTGCTCGGGCGACATGTACGCGCACTTGCCTTTGGTCGACGCCCAGGACTTCTTGCGGAACCATGCCCCCTCGAGGTTGATCAGCTTCACGGCGCCCTCGAAGGAGATCTTGATGTTCTGGGTGCTGACGTCGCAATGGACCACGTCAAGCGCGTCGCCTTCCTCGTCCTCGGCGTTGTGGGCGTACTCGAGGGCGCGGCAGACCTCGGTCATCACGAACAGCGCCAGTGGGATCGGCAAGGCCCTGCGGGTGGTCTGGAACTGGGCCTGGATGTGACGCAGGTCGCGGCCGTGGATGTACTCGAGCGCGACGTAGAAGCGGCCAACCATCACGCCGGCGTCGAAGACCGTGGCAATGTTCGGATGCGCGAGCCCAACGACGGATTGAGCGCCCTCGACGAACCTGGCCATCAGGTTGGTGTCATAGCGAAACTCGGGCCGAACACGCTTGACCACCAGGACCGGCACCGACTTGTCATGAATGTTCCGAGCCTTGAACAGCTCGGCCATGCTGCCGCTACCGATGTTTCCCAAGAGCTCGAATTGGCCGAAAATAGTGGACAAGACTCCCCCTCCGAGTCGTCAGCGAGAGACTGAAACGGATTGCTCACAACCTGAACGCGGAGAGTCTAGCCCAAGGGCCAAGCCGAGGGC
>JAUVBO010000667.1 GCA_030591195.1 Pseudomonadota bacterium | reverse complement strand
CGGGCACCGTTTTCGCGCCAAGTGCAAGCGATGTGGCGGCATCATCGTCGCCAGCTGTGACAGCGCCTTCACGGTGATGCCCGAGACTGGTCGCGGCCAGGCCAAGGCCAAGAAGGCCGAGCTGTGCGAGGTGGACCTGCAAGCCTCCTCCGACCAGTGGTATGTGATCAAGAAGGGCAAGCCGAAGGGGCCCTACAACGCCGCCGACCTGCAAGAGGCGCTGACAACGGGCAACCTCAGTCCGCGGACCTACATCTGGAAGGAGGGCGATGCCGACTGGCGACGGCTGGAGGACTCGGAGCTGATCCGCGGTGCCGACCCGGGAGCTGACGCGGTCGAGGGTGACTCGGAGACGGACGCCAGCACGCGCTTCCTTCAGGCGGATGGCGGGCCGGCTGCCGAGCCGCCGGTGGCCGAACCCTACGACGCCGGCGTGGACGATGATGCTCGAGGCCATGATCCGTACGACGCCCCGGCGCCCAGCGACGGAGCCTACGCTGCCGACCCGTACGCGGCGCCCGCGCGCGACCCATACGACGACGATGAAGCCGACCCTGACCGCGACTACGATCTCGCTGAAGGTCGAGACGAGGTCACTCGCCTGCATCAAGGTCGACTCGCCGACGCACCGAGCAAGGTCACCCGCCTGCCCGACCCCGACGCCTGGCAGCAGGACCGAGCCCCGTCGCCAGCTCAGCCAGCCTTTGGCCCCGCCCCGGGCAAGGTCGGAGCTACCGACCTTCCGCCCGCCATGGCTCAGCCGCTCAAGGAGCGCTTCAGCCAGGTTGATCCGGTGGCGGCCGCAGCACCCTGGGCGGCCGTTGCCAGGCGACCGGCGATCCTGCCGATGCCCTCGAAGCGGCACACGCTGCAGGGTCAACCTGCCGGGGAGTCCTACGACCGACCGCCTCCCGCCGCAGCGCAAGCCCCGGCCCCGCTAGGCCAGGGGCTTGGCGCGGCGCTGGCCGCGGGGGCTCCTGCGGGCCCGGCATCCCTGCCGGCGGCGCCCGAGCAGGACTCGCTCTTTCCTCCGAAGCCCAAGGCCTTCGGCGCGCCGCCTCCACCCGGCGAGCAGGGCTCGCTGTCGTGGATCCCCGCCCCGGCCCCCCTGGCGCCGGTTGGGGCCAAGCCCACCGCTGGGCCCTTGCTGCTGCCGAAGAACGAGCCGTTCTGGACCAAGGGCAAGATCATCGCGGTGGTCGGCGGAGCTGTCGGCCTGTCGGTGATCGCGGTGCTGGCGGTCCTCTTGCTTGCCAGACAGCGCCCCGCGCCACTGCCGGCCCAGGTAGCGGTGAATCAGGTCCAGCCAGCCACCCCACCAGCGCAGGAGAAACAGGCGGTCGTCGCGCCGGCCAAGGCCCAGCCCCCGGCGAAGAAGCCGAAGCCGGCCGCGGTCAAGGCGCCGCCGAAGAAGGCGGGTCCGACCACCACCGTGGCGGTCAAGACCGCGGTCAAGAAGGTCAAGCGCCGGTCTGTACCCCGGCGGTCGAAGAAGGCCAGCCGGCGGCGGAAGGTCAAGGCTCGCCGCTCGTCGGCGAGGCGCTCGAACACCGCGGCCGTCGACGATCTGCTCGAGAGCGCGATCAAGGGGCAGCGTCGCAAGCGGGCCCGCCGGGGCGGCTCGCGAGAGATCGTTGATCCCGATCAGCTCCTCGCCAGCGGCTCGCGCCGGACGCGCGGCGGTGGCGGACCGACGATCTCACGCAACGTCGATGCCGACGCGCTGCTGACGGCTGGCAAGAAGAAGCGGTCGGCGAGCAAGCTGACCCGGGACCAGATCCGCCGGGGGATGAACGGCCTGCGCTCGCGGGTGCAAGCCTGCTTCGAGAAGTATCGGGTCGGCGGCGTGCTGAAGATCGCCACCACCGTCTATTCGGACGGACACGCCACCGGACGGGTGGTCGGCAGCTTCGCCGGCTCGGCCACCGGCTCTTGCGCGGTCAAGGGCATCGCGCGGCTCAAGTTCTCGCGCTTCTCGGGCCCGCCGATGCGCTTCACCTACCCCTTCTCCCTCCGCTAGCCTCGCCGGCGGAATAAACCCGGAAGAACGATTCCTCTTCCGGCGAGGGGGCGCTGGCGAAGCGGCCCCGATGGTCTCACGAGCGGCAGAACTGGCGGTTGCGCCGGTAGCGGTAGATCAGCTTGATCAGCTTCTTGGCGTTGCTCGCCTGGCGGTGGCGCCGGAAGCGGCGGGTGAACTGGGTCAGGAACGAGCGCGCGTCGCTGCAGTACTTGAGCTGGTAGAACGACATGCCGATCTTGTACAGCGCGTCGCCGACGGCCGAGCTGCTCTTGTACTTCTGGAGGATCTTGCGGTACTCGATGACCGCCGCGGCGAACTTCTGCTGCAGGTAGTAGCTGTCGCCGACCATTCGTTGGGCGACAGGCGCCCGGGAGTCGCCGGGAAAGCGGCCGATGAACTGGCGGAGCAGCTTGCGGGCCACGACGTGGTCCCCGGCCGCCATCTTCCGCTTGGCCTGGCCGTAGAGATCGTCCTTGTTGAGGGTCTGGGGCGGCGGTGTCGAGGTGTTGGCCTCGCTCTTCTCCGCGTTGACCTCGACCTTGGCCTGGATCTGGGCCAGCTTGGTGTTCAGGTCGTTGATCGCCTTGTTCGACTCCTCGATCTGACCGAACAGCTTGCTGTTCTGGGTCTGCAGCCGCTCCACCTGGGCGCCGACGTCGGCGCTGTTGCGGGTCAGCAGCGCGGTGGCCTGCTCCATCACCTTCTGCAGCTGCTTGCGCTCCTGGTCGGCCTTGCCGGTCCGGCTGCTGATCTCCTTCTTCAGCTGTTCGACGTCACGCTTGATCGCCTCGCCTTGTTCGGAGCTGAAGCAGCCGCCGAGCAGGACGCCGGCCGCGAGGAGGCTGGCGAGGGGGGCGCGCTGGTAGCAATGGCTCATCGGCAGATCTCCCGGCTCACTCCCAGATGAACACGACCTTGCGGTCGCGGGCCCAGGCAGTGGCGTTGCTGCCGGTGGCCTCGAGCTTGCCCTTGGATACCGGGCGCAGCTGTGAGCTCGTGACGCCGAGCCGCTGGAGGTAGCGCAGCACCGAGCGCGCACGCCGATCTCCGAGCGCGAGGTTGTACTCCTCGGTGCCGCGCGGGTCGCAGTGTCCCTCGACCCGCATCCTCCGTCCCTTGACCGACAGGACGCACTTGGCTGCGGCCTGCAGCTTGGACGTCGCCTCGGCGGTCAGGACGAACTCGTTGAAGTCGAAGTAGATCGGATCGGGCTGGCAGGCGCCCGCCTGCGCAGGGCCGGGAGGCGCCATGCAGGTGCCGTTCTGGCACTCGTGGTTCTCGGGGCAATCCTCGTCGGATGCGCACTGACCGGGCTGCAGGCAGCGGCCGTTGTTGCAGGTCGCGCCATCGCCACAGTCGGTGTTTGTCTCACAGGGGACGCAGCGGTTGTTCTTGCACGCGCCGCCGTTGGGGCACTCGGACGACTGCTCGCAGTAGCCGTCGATCTTCTGGCAGGCGCCGTTGCGGCACTGCTCGCCTGACTTGCAGTCCTTGGACTGCCGACACTGCTGGCACTTCTTGTTGACGCAGAACTCACCCTCGCGACAGTGGTCGTCGTTT
>JAUVBO010000713.1 GCA_030591195.1 Pseudomonadota bacterium | reverse complement strand
GCGCAGGCTGCCGAGCTTCTCGAGGGTTTGTACCGCGTGTGGGTAGTCCTTCAGCGCGACGTAGGTGTCCGCCAGCCGCTCCAGCACCGTGTCATCCTCCGGCGACAGCTCGAGAAACCGCCGGCAGACGTCGACCGCGTCGGCCCCGCGGTCGTGCCGTATCAGCAACTCGGTCAACCGCAGCGTCGGCGTCCGCTTGAGCGACACGGTCTCGGCCACCTCGGAAAAGCGGTTGTACAGCTCCACCGCTCTGGACGCGTTGCCGTCGGCGTCATACAACTCGGCCAGCTGGCGCAGGGCATCGAGGTGTTTCGGGTCAAGGCGCAACACCCGCATCAGATCTGTGGCGCCGCCTCGCACGTCCCCCATGTTGTTGAGCCGGAGCTCGGCGCGTTCTAGTAGCAGGCGCAGCAGGGGTCCGTCCTCCGCCGTCTGCGTGATCCGGTGGCTCAGCAGGTGGTCGAGCCCTTCGTGGTTGTCGGTCTCCACATACAGCCGCCCGAGCCGGTCGAACACCTGCCCGTCATCCGGATTGAGCGGCAACACCTGACGGTAGACACTCGACGCTTGCTCGAGATATCGCTGCCCCTCCTCGCCGCCTCGCTGGCGCCCGAGATCCTCGAGCATCTGACCGCCCTGCCGCAGCGCGGTGGTCTTCGCCTTTGAATCGCTGAGTAGCTTGCCGAGGCGAATCCAGGCGCGCGCCTCGTGAAGCGGGGCGCCGGCCGCCCGAGCCACCTGGAGCCAGAGCGTCAACGCCGCCACGTTGTCAGGATCAGCAGCGAGCAGCTCGCGCAGGGTCTCGGAGGCGTCCCCGATCCGGTCGGCGGCCACGCGGGCCTCTGCCAGGGGCAGCGACAGCTGCGCGACCATCCCCTCGGGGAGCATCCCCGCGAGCCGCTCGAGCAGCCCGACGCGCTCCTCGGCGGAGCCGTCATTCGTTGCCGCGAGGAGGCCGAGGATCGCCTCGATGTTGCCCGGCTGCTCAGCCAGCGCACGCCGGAACAGCTCGGCCGAGTCTACGGCAGCCACCGCCGCGACGCTGCCGGCGCGTCCGAGTAGCTGCGCCTTGGCCGTCGGCTCGGGGACGATCCCCGCCCAGGCCGCGACGGCCGCTGCCAGCGGTTCGCTCGCCCGCTGGGTCACCGCGCCCCGCTGGGACGCCCAGAGCAGCTGCGGGTCCTCGACGTCGAGTTGCCGCAACCGGTCCAGCAACTCGCCGGCCGCGTCGGCGTCGCCGAGCGGGCCAGCGCTGATCCACGCCTGCTGGGAGAGCAGGGTCCGCCTGATCTCCGGAGGCGCCCCGTCGGCCAGCTGAGCGAACGTCTGCTGGGCTTCGATGAAGTCACCGCGCCCGAGCTGCCGCGCCGCCAGCACCTCGCGGGCTGGGACGGTGAGGCGCTCAGCCGCGCCGCCGTCAGCGGCGGCCAGCGTTGTCAGGACCTCGCCGTAGGCCTCCTCCGCCTGGGCACCCTCCTGCAGACCGTGTTGCAGCACCTCAGCCAGCCGCAGCGAGAGCTGCGCCCGACGGAGCGGGTCCGAGCAACGGGAACGCAGGGCCTCGAGCGCGTCGGCGACCTTGCGCTGGTCGTCAGCCTCGCGGGCGACACGGAACAGTGCGTGCAGAGCCGCCTGGTTGTCCGGGTCCTGGGCCAGCAGCTCGCTGTAGGTATTGAAGGCTCTGCCCGGGTCGCCGAGGTCCAACGACTCGATGCGGCCGAGGCGGAAGAGCAGCTGGGTCCGTTGCTCCTCGGTCGCGCATTGCTCCGCCGCACGTCGGATCACCGCCGCTAGCTCCTCGTGCTTGCCCTCTCTCCGGAGCAGATCCTCGATCGCGGCAAAGGCATACGGTTGCCCCGGTGCGGTCTCGAGCACGTCGCGGTAGGTCGCCGCCGCGTCGCCCGGGCGACCGAGAGGACCGGCGTAGAGCGCAGCGCGCCGCAGGCGCACCGTCGTCAGCTCGTCGTCGGACAGCCCGCCCCGCTCCTCGATCTGCTGCAGCACCGCCTCGAGGGCTTGATCGTCGCCGTGGCGTTCGAGCGCCTCGGCGCGCCGGAGGAGCAGCCGGGAGTCGTCGGGACGCAGCTCGAGCAACCGGTCGAGCACCCGCCGGGTTCCGTCCCGGTCGGCCAACGGGCCAGCGTAGAGCGCCAGCAGGGCCTCGAGCGTCCAGACCCGCGCCTCACCTTCCTCGCGTGCAAGAGACTGTTCGAAGACCTGTGCCAGATCGGCGTGCCGCCCGAGCGACCAGAATAGATCTGCCAGCTCCTGGCGCGCCGGCTCGACGTTCGCCGCCTGCCGTGTCGGCTCGAGGTCTGCGCCGGTAGCCACGGCCCGTCGGCAGGCATCGAGCGCCTCCTCGGGACGGCCGAGAGCTCGCAGCGCCACCGCCAGGCGGAAGTCGGTCAGGACTCGCCAGTCTCGATCGGCGTCCGCCCCCTCGGGTAGCCCGGCGGCGCCGTCTTCGAGCGCCGCAGCCTGGGCGGTGAGCACGGCAACAAGTGCCTCGAGATCGCCGGAGACCAGCGCGCGCCGTTCACGCTCGACGAGCACCGGCAGGTAGCCGGGCAACGCGGCTACTGCCGCCTCGAACGACTGCTCAGCAGCCTGCATTTCGCCTGCCTGGACCTGTGCGAGCGCGATACGGAAATGCAACGCCGCACGGTCGACGGCGTCCGTGACTCCCTCGCAGCGGGCCTGCAGCAGCTCGGTGACCTGTGCCCAGTCCTCCGCGAGCTCGGCCAACGCCAGGCGCTCGCGCTGCAGCACCAGGTCCTCCGGGCAGAGCCCGAAGGCCCGGTCGATCAGCGTTCGGGCTCGCTCGGCGTCGTCCAGCTCGTGGCGGCAGATCTGCGCCGCTTGCCGCAGGAAGGCTGCCCGCACCAGCGGATCGGCGTTCGGCTCGGCTGCCAGGCGCTCGAGAATGTCGACCCGCTGGGGCCGCAACGATGCCTGGGTCGCGACGATGTTCATCTGGTCGAGCACCGCGCGCAGGCCAGATCCCTCACCGGCTACCTCGGCGGCCTGCTGCAGAATCTCCAGCGCACGCTCCGGCGTGCCGCCCGAAACCTGGACCTGCAACCGCGCGAGATCCCGCAGCGCTGCCACCTTCAGCGCCGCGTCTTCGGTAGAGTCCACGGTGCGCTGATAGACCTCGGAAAGCCCCGCGAGGTCACCCTCGCGCTCCAGCAGCCCATCGAGGGCAACCAGCGAGGCCGGCCAGGTCTTGTCAGCGACATGAGCCGCCCAGAAACACTCCTTCGCCTCATCCGCTCGCTGGAGCCGATCTTCGAGGACCCAGCCCTTCTCCAGCAGTAGCTCGGCCTTACGCCGCGGGCGGTCCTCGCTGCGAATCTCCCTGTCGAGCATCGATAGCAGCTCGGTCCAGCGCTCGCCGGCGACCAAGCCGCCCCGCACCGCGAGGCGCGCGGGC
>JAUVBO010000508.1 GCA_030591195.1 Pseudomonadota bacterium | reverse complement strand
GACTGGATCACCAAGCCCCGAGCCCCCAGCAGCACGGTCCTGACCGCGGCGAGAAACTCGCCGACCTGGGGGTAGCGGTCCTGCTTCTTCTTCGCCATCGCCCGACCGAGCACCGCGTTGAGTGCCTCGGGCAGGCCGCTGACCACGTCGGTGATCGGCTCGGGCTCGACGTGACAGACCCGGTATAGCACCCCCGGGATGGTCGGCGCGTCAAAGGGCAGCGCCCCGGACAGCATCTGGTAGCAGATCGCGCCGAGGGCAAAGATATCGGTGGTGTGGTCGATGTCCGCCACCGACCCCTCGGCCTGCTCGGGCGACATGTAGTAGGGCGTGCCGAAGACCGCGTTGTGCTGGGTCACCAGCGTCTTGCTGTCACGGATCTTCGAGATCCCGAAGTCGAGCACCTTGAGCCGCAGGTCGTCGCGCGGCAGCAGCATGAAGATGTTCTCTGGCTTCATGTCGCGATGGACGATGCCCCGGGCATGGACCGCGGTCAGCGCGCCCACCACCTGCTCGAGCACCTGGATCACCTGAGCTGGCGCCAGCGGCCCGGTCTCCTGCAGCCGCGTGCCGAGATCCTGGCCATCGAGGAACTCCATCACCATGTAGGGACTACCATTGGGGGCGGTATTGAAGTCCACCACATCGACGATGTTCGGGTGACCGAGCTCGGTGGCGATCTCGGCCTCCCGGCGAAATCGCTGGTAGACCTCCTTGGAGGCGATGCTGACGTCGAGGATCTTGACCGCGAAGCGCTTCTTCGTCAGCCGCACGTGGTGGGCTTCGTACACCGAGCCCATGCCGCCGTCACCGATCTTGCCAACCAGCCGGTACGAGCCGTGCAGCACCAACCCGACGAGCGGATCCTCCCCGTTTGCGGCCCCACCGCCACCGTAATCACTGCCAGTCTGCAAGTCTAACCTCTTGTATGACCGTTGATAGTAACGTGGGGAGGCCGGGCGGGGCAACCGTCGCACCGCCCCGAGCGCTCCCTAGGGTAGACCTGAGCCACCACGCGTCGCTTGGCGGTCGAGTGCCCGAGGTTGGCAACCCGTTGATAACCGGATACTCTTTGCGCAGGATCGTTCGACAGGAAAGAGGACATGCGCGCAAGCTGGCGATCGAGGCTGTTGCTGGTGATCCCCCTGGGCTTTCTCTGTCTGGCCGGCTGCGGCGAGTCGCCGGGCGACCGCGACGACGGTGGAGCCGGTGACGGTCAAGCCACGGCGGCGGACGGTCTGCAGGCCGACCTGCCCGGGTGCGCCAACCCGCAGACCTATTACCCGGACGAGGACGGCGACGGCTGGGGCTCGGAGCTCGCCGAGCCCGTGCAGTCCTGCACCCAACCGGCCGGCCACGTCACGAACAAAGTCGACTGCGCCGATGGGGACGACGACGCCCATCCCGGCCAGCAGAGCTTCTTCGACCAGCCGATCGAGGGCCGGGCGGGCAACGAGTGGGACTACAACTGCGACGGGATGGCCGAACCCGAGGACCTGTACCCCGGCCCGATCCTCTGCGAAAATCGCGGCTACACCATCTGCGAGACGAACTTCGAGCCTTCCTGGTGGGGCACCAAGGTGCCGGCCTGCGGCGAGACGGCCAAGGTCGTCACCTCCTGCACGCTCATCGGCGGCGCGCTGAACTTCACCTGCGACGCCAACACCTCGGATGAAAGGGTCCAGGGCTGCCGCTGACCGGCAGGCGGCCCTAGCGGCCGAGCAGCGCCAGGCTCAGCGCCGGGATGTAGGTCACGGCCGCCAAGGCGAGCAGCATGATCACGGCGAAGGGGAACGAGGCGCGGATCACCTGGACGATCGGCCGGTCGAGCACGGTGCTGGCGACGAACAGGTTGAGGCCGATCGGCGGGGTGATATAGCCGATCGACAGGTTGACGATAAAGATTAGCCCGAAGTGGATCGGATCGATGCCGTACTGGATCGCGATCGGAGCCAGCAGGGGCGCGACGATCATGATCGCCGACATGATGTCCATCAGACAGCCGAGCAACAGCAGGAAGACGTTGACCAGCAGCAAGAAGCCGACCTTGCTCTGCACCGATTCCTTGAGCCAGGCGGCGGCCGCATTGGGGATCTGCTCCTCGGTGAGGAACTTGTTGAAGGCGATCGCCAGTACCAGGAGCATGAAGATCGTGCCCATCATCCACGAGGAGTCGATGAACACACGGTAGGCGTCCTTGAGCTTCAGCTCGCGGTGGATCACCAGATCGATCACCAGCGCGTAGATCACCGCCACCGCCGCCGCCTCGGTGACGGTGAACCAGCCGGCGTAGATCCCGACGAAGATCAGCAGGATCAGCATCAGCGACAGGACGCCCTGCTTGAGGTTCTTGCCGATGTCCTTGAAGCCCTCGCTCGGCCGCTCGAACCGCTCGCGCGGCAGCTTGAAGATCGCGTAGGCGGCGAGGATCAGCGCGACGAGGATCCCTGGCAGCACGCCGGCGATGAACAGCTCGCGGATCGACAGCGCCTTGCCGCCCACCGGCGCGACGATCGCGTAGATGATCATCGGGATCGACGGCGGAATCAGGACCCCGAGGGTTCCGGCGGTGGTGACCAGCCCGAGCGAGCGGTCCTCGTCGAAGCCCTCCTTCAGCAGCGCGGGAAACATGATGCTGCCGATGGCGATCACCGTCACCGGGGCCGAGCCGGAGATCGCCGCGAAGAAGAGGCAGGCGATGATCGTCGCGACCATCATCCCGCCCGGCAGGAAGCCGACGGCGCTCTTGGCAAAGGCGATCAGGCGATTGGCGATCGACCCGGCGGTCATGATCGTGCCGGCGAGGATGAAGAGCGGAATCGCCAGCAGCACCTCCTTCTTCACCGCGTCGAACATGTCCACCGGGACGTTGATCAGCTCTCCCTCGCCGAAGAGTCGGACGCAGAGGCAGACCGCCACGCCGATGATCACGAACAGCGGCTCGCCCATGATCAGCATCATCACCGAGCCGATCAGCACCAGCCACCCGGGGCTGCCGCCGAGCTTGAGGATCACCAGCGCGGCGATGAGGAAGCTGGGGAAGAACCCGGCGATGATGATGTCCTTGAAGCCCAGCGGCTTGCCCGTCGAGCGGGCGGCGGCCTGGGGGGCCGGGCGGCGGCCCTCCCGCGCCAGCTCCTCGTCCTCGGGCGAGGCGCGGAAGATGTTCTCGATGAACCGCGCACCCATCACCGTCAGGGTGAAGGGCATCACCGCCTGGATGATCCAGGTCGGGATCGGTAGCACGCCCTCCCGGTCGCCGTACCCGAGCGACTCCTGGACCAGGTCGTAGGCGTAGAAGGCGAGGGTGAAGCAGAAACCGGCGGCGATCGCCTGGGTGAAGAAGGTCACGATCCGGGCGCCCTTGGGGCTGAGCACCCGTCCGGCGACGTCGATCGCGAGGTGGCGGCGTTCCTTGGTCGCGACGCTGGCGCCGACGAAGCCGACCCAGATCATCAAGAACAGGGCGAGCTTCGTCGCCCAGAACCAGCCGAGGTTGATCCACTCGAACCAGCGGTCGATGGCGACGACGAACACCAGCGAGGTGATCGAGAGCAAGGCCGCGACGAGGAAACACTTCTCGACGGTGAGGATCGCGCGATCGGCGACGCGGTAGACCGCCCGGATCACGACCAGGGCATGAGACACCGCGAGGATCACGAGGAAGACCAGCTGGAGCAGGGTCATCCCGACCAGCCACCAGGCCTTGGTCCAGACCCACTCCACCGGCGCGTAGAGCCGGTCACGCGCGAAGAGCAGGGTGCGGTTGAGCCGGTTCATCGGCGGGGTCACGACTTCTGCTCCTCGTACATCGCGTCGAGGATCTGCTGGTACTTCTCGACGGTGAACTTACGCTTGACCTTGAGCGTCGGGGTCAGCTCCTCGCCGACCTCGAAGTCGTGATCGAGGATCGCAAACTTCTTGATCGTCTCGTATGAGGCGAGCTGCCGGTTCTTGCGCTCGATCGCCCGATGAACCTTGTCGCGGATCACCGGATTGTCTGCCAGCTCCGCCAGGTCTCGATAGTCGATCTCCTTGTGGGTCGCGTAGCGCGCGGCCTCGTCCGGATCGAGGGTCACCAGGGCGGTGAGGTAGTTTCGCTTGTCGCCGTAGACCATCACCTGGCTGATCATCGGGTCGGTCTTGAGCACGTTCTCGAGGTTCTGCGGGGCGATGTTCTTGCCGCCGGCGGTGACGATCAGGTCCTTCTTGCG
>JAUVBO010000272.1 GCA_030591195.1 Pseudomonadota bacterium | reverse complement strand
GCGCCGCGTATCGGATCCGGCTGCTGACCGCCGGCGCGACGGGCGGCCCCGGATGGCCGCTGCTCGCGGCGGGCTGGCTCGAAGATCTGGCGCTGGCGGCGATGGTCGCGGCCCTGGCCTCGCTGGTGGTCCTGGCAACCGCTCCGCTGCTCCACGCGCCTGATCGTGGCGGACGGATCCACCCCTGGGTGACGGCGGGCCTTCGCCCCCTGGGCTGGGCGATGCTCGGCCTGACCCTGACTGCCATCGCCCTCGCCAATCAGTCCCACCTCGAGGCCCTGTCGGTGGGAGGCGAGGGGCTGACCTTCGCGATGCTCGTCGAGACCATCTCGACCGGCTTGCTCGAGACCGCCCCGCTGCTGCTCACGCTCGTCGATCCAGCAGGCGTGGCGTTCGTCGCCGCACCGGTGGCGATGCTGCTGCTCGCCACACGCATCCCTGCTCGCCTGCTCGGCCGGTCAGCCGTCGCGACAGCGGCAGCCGGAGTGCTGCTCGCGACGGTCGGCTGGGCGCTGGATCAAGATCCGGCGCCGGCCCTGGCGAAGGCCATGCGACGCAACCCCGTCGCGTTCTTCACCGCCGAGGTGTCGGACAACCTCGATCTGGCGGCCAGCGAGTGGCCAACCTTGTTCCCCTGGAATGCCAGACGCCTGCTGGCCAAGGTCCAATCGACGGAGACCCGCCTCCGGCGACTCACCGACGATGCCCTCTGGCCACCGCGAGACCGCGGCGTACAGGGGTTTGCCCGGGGTCCCTTCGCGGCCCAGTTGACCTCGCTGCAGTTCGTCCACCCGCTGCTGGTCAGCGACGTCCGGCCCAAGAAGGCACTGCCCGCCGCCCGCGCCAACAAGCCGTGGAACGTGCTCTTGATCCTGATGGAGAGCACCGGCCTGCGGTACGCCTTCACGCCCATCGGCGGGAAGGTGCCGATGCCGTTCCTCGCCAAGCTCGCCCGACGCGGGCTCCGTCTGAACAACCACTTCTCGCCGAGCAACTCCAGCCGTCGATCGATCTTCTCGCTCTTCACCGGCCTCTACCCGATGCCGGAGCGTCGTGTCTCCTCGACCGGCGAGGGCCCGCACCTGCCCACGGTCTTCACCCAGCTCCCACCCGGGTACGACACGTTCCTGGTGTCGCCGTCCCCCCTGACCTGCTACTTCCCCCGTGACCTGATGAGGCGCAACGGCCCGCGGGAAATCTCCGACTTCACGACGTTGCCGATCCGCGGCCGCGTTTCGCGCAAGGCGCTGGCCAAGGACGAGGTCCGAACGGTCGGGTTCTTCCTCGACCGCCTCGACCGGGCCGGAGAGCGGCCGTTCTTCGGCGTGTACTACAGCTTCGTCGCCCACTGGCCCTATCCCGACTTCGGTCCCCGGTACCGTAGGTACTCGCCAGCGCGGAAGGTCCATCGCTACCTGAACAACCTCTACCTGCTCGACACGCAGATCGAGCGGATGGTGCGTCACGTCGAGAGGCGCGGCCTGGCTGACCGAACGATCTTCGTCATCGTCGGCGACCACGGTGAGGCGTTTGGCCAGCACGAGGGCAACTGGACCCACGCGCGTCAGAGCTACAACGAGAACTTCCAGACGCCCGCGCTGCTCTATCAGCCCAAGCTCTTCAAACCACGGGTGATCGAGGTTCCAACGAGCCACGTGGACCTCGCGCCGACCATGCTCGACGCAATGGGCATCGCCTACAACCCGAAGCTCTTCCAGGGCGAGTCTCTCTTCCAAGACGTCTTCCGGCGGCGTCACGTCTTCTTGTGGGGCAACGAGGCGACGCTGTCGGCGGTGGACGAGCGCGGCACCAAGGTCCAGCTATCGTTCCGCGGGGGGGGGTGCTGGGTCTACGACCTACGCCACGACCCAGACGAGCGGCACCGACTGCGCTGCCAGGCCTACCCAAAGGCCTACGAGGCAGCCGTGCTGTTCAAGCGCGTGCAACCCGACCTCCTGCGGGCGTACAACGCTAAGTGCCAGGCGGGGCGACCGTTCCACGGACAAACGCACCCGGCCGGCTCTAGGACGCGTTGATGTCACCGAGCTCACTCCTTGATCCAGACCGCCGTGCCCAACCCACCCCAGCGGGCGGTGAAGTCGCTCATTATCGCAGCCTTCAGCTTCAGCGTGCCGACGGTGGAGAGGGGATCGGCGACCAGGTACTTGCCCGAGTCGAGCCGCGCCATGACCAGGATCGAGTGCCGGCCGCTGAAGGTATAGCTGTACCCAGCGCTGCGAAATGCCTGCTGGTAGCGCGTGACCCGGCTGGGATTGGACTCGTCGCCCGGGGTGCCAGTGAGCACCACCATCCGCCCCTTGTTCAACTGCTGGTCGAGGGTGCTGCGGGTCGATGCGACCCACTTGAGCTTCAGCTTCGAGGCTCCCTCCCTGAGCTGGCTCAGGCTCGCGCTGCCGCCGTCCGAGGGCTTGCCCATCAGCTTCCTCACGCGATCGATGCTTCGCTCCACCTGCATCCCGGGCGGCTCCTTGCCAAAGACCTTCGCCGCGATCGCCAGGCTGGTCGGCGCGCAGTTGCCGCTGGTCGGCGGACCGGTCGGGTTCCAGACCCGGTGGTAGACCTGACGCTTGAAGAACGCGTCGGGGTGTGCCAGCGCCACCTCGCGCAGCCTCCGGTCCGGCTCGAGCAGCGACAGCCGCTTCAGCAGCATCCAGCCCCGCTTGGCGAGGAACGCGACCTTGATCCGGCCGTTGGTCTTCGGCGCTTGCATCAACCGGCGGACCAACGAGCCTCGCAGCACCTCCTTGATCTGTCGCGCGTCGCCGTCAGCGCTCGCCCGCAGCGGCGCGGAGCGAACCACCAGGTAGGTCTCGGGGGCGACCACCGGACCGTCATCGGAGGCGAGGTCGCTGGTCGCATCAGGCACCGGGTAGCGCCAGTCGTCGATCCCGCCGTCGATCCAGCGGCCGGCAGGCACCTCACCGCAGGCGACCATCAGCGGTACGGCGGCTACCGCGACCAGCATCGCCCTGCAGCCTCCGAGCGGTGTGAGCTTCATCCGTCAGCCTCCTCGAGCCCTGATCCGACCCGGTGCAGTCGGCTGCAGTCGCTCGGCTGCAGTCGTTTGCAATCGGCGTACCGCGACGAGTCGCAATGATCCCAACCACGTACGTGGCCTCGTCCGGAGTCCCCGGCGACCGGCCCGGGGGCGGCGGCGCCTCCCCGAGAATCCGAAATACTGTCTCCCGGCCGCTCGGGCTAGACTAAGTACGGTGGAGCATCAACGCCTCGGCAAGTACGTCTTGGTCCGCCTGCTCGGCGCCGGCGGGATGGGTGAGGTCTACCTCGCCCGGGTCGAGGGTGTCGGCGGGTTCAGCCGCGAGGTGGCGATCAAGATCGTCCCGCCATCGGCGATCAGGTCCCCGAAGGCGATCGAGCGGTTCCTCCGCGAGGGGCGGCTGCTCGCCTCGCTCAGTCACCGCAACATCATCGGCGTCTTTGACCTCGACACCGCCGATGACCAGCCGTTCTTGGTGATGGAATACCTGCGTGGCGTCGACCTGCGGTCGGTGCTGCACCACCAGGCCGGGCCACTACCTTGGGCTGCGGCGGCCTTCATCGGGGCTGAGGTCTCCCGCGCCCTGACGGCAGCCCACGGGCTGACCAGCGAGGACCTGCCGCGGGGTATCATCCACGGCGACCTCTCGCCCGCGAACGTGATGCTCTGCTTCGACGGCGCGGTCAAGGTGCTGGACTTCGGGCTGGCGCGGGCCTGCGGGGCCGAGGTGACCAGCGCCGGCATCCGCGGCAAGCTGCCCTACCTGCCGCCCGAGTCGCTGGCGGGGGTCGCTCTCGACCACCGCGCAGACATCTACGCCCTGGGCGTGACGCTCTATCGCTGCCTCACCGGCCGGATGCCCCACGAGCCAACCAACGACCCGGAGGTGATGCTCCGGGCCCAGCGGGCACGCGTCCACCCACCGACGGAGCTGGTCGACGAGCTCCCGCCCCCGATCGAGCGGGCGGTGTTGCAGGCCCTGGTGCCCGATCGCGGTCAGCGCCTCCAGCGCGCCGACGAGCTCGCCGAGGCCCTCGAGGCCGCGCTCGAGGGCCGCTTCGGGCCGCCCGATCTCACGCGACTGCTCGAAGACCTCGGCCTCGCCGAGGGCCACGAGGCCGCTTCGACCATGGAATGGCACCCGCCGACGCCGGGCCCGTCCCAGACCGAGACGGCTTCGGCGGTGGTCGCCGGGGTGCCACCAGAGCTCGCGACGACGGTCGCCGGCGGGCTCCGTCCGCTCGTTGCTCGAGGCCCAGCGGAGCGGCGGCCGGCCAGCAGCGCCCTGGCCGCCAAGCACTCGGCCCGGAGGCGACGAGGTCTGCTCGGCGGAGCCCTCGCGGCAACGCTGCTGGTGGTGGCGACGCTGGTGATCGTCTTCACCGGTGAGGACCAACAACCAGCAGATCGGCCCGTGCGAGTGCGAGCGATGCCCGCGACGCGCCCGGACGCCGCGCTGACCATCACGCGTCCGATCGTCCCGGACGCGGCGTTGAGCGTCACCCGCCCGATCGTCCCCGACGCGGACCGGATCGACCCGAAGGCCGTGCACGACGCCAGCGCCGCGGTGGATCGAGGTTCCGCGGTCGTGTCGCTTCGTCGACCCAGACGGCGACCCGGCGCCCGACGCCGACCGCGCCCGGTCGCCCGACGCGGACCGGCGAAGAACAAGCCTACCGTGCGAAGGGCGCGCGGTCGGAGTCCACCCGCGACGACCCGGAGGAAGCCAAAGCAGCGGGGGATCACGCCCGGCCTGCTCGCTGACCCGTTTGCTGAGCGGAAGGACTGAGCCGGTGTTACGCTGGAGGTTCGTATCGGCTGGGTCCGAAGGGGGCGACGAGTCATGCGACCGCTGACGATGAGGGCCTTCACGCTCCTCGGCCTGCTGGGAATCCTTGGTTCCTCAGTGACCGAGGCCAGGGCCGACCGGTCCACCGAGCAAGCCCGCCGACTCCACCGTCAGGGGGTAGCCCACTTCGAGCAGGGCCGGATCTGGCGGGCGATCGCCGCCTTCGATCGCGGCTACCGCCTCGCGCCTCGTCCCGAGTTCTTGCTCAACCTCGCTCAGTGCTACCGCGGTCTCGGCCGGCGCGCCCGCGCGATAGAGTACCTGCGCCGCTTCCTCACCGAAGCGCCAGACCACCGGCTGCGCCGGGCCGCCGAGCACACGCTGGCCGAGCTCCGCACGGCCAAGTCCACTGGCGCGCCCGCGTCGCGACCGACGAGACCGCGCCCCCTGCCGCTCGTCTCGCCGGGCGGCTCGGACGAGCCTCCTCCGCGGGCGCCCCGTCCTCGGCCGAAGAAGCACTGGCGCTGGATCATGATCGGCGCCGGCGTCGTCGTCGTCACGGTCGGCGCGGTGGCGCTGGGCGCCTATCTCGGCCAGCGCGACGACGGCCCCAGCGAGCTCGGCACCCTGCCCCTGCCGCCCTAGCCTCGAACTTGGGGCGCCAGAGTTCTGTCGGGGCATGGTCACGAAAGGTGGGATCGGAAACGCAGAGGGCGGCGCTTGGTGTCACCGG
>JAUVBO010000752.1 GCA_030591195.1 Pseudomonadota bacterium | reverse complement strand
GGCGGCCGGACCGAGTACCTCGAGCTCGAACGCGAGCCGGCGTCGACCAAGGGCGCCAGCTCCTCCCACCGGCCCCCGCCGCGCAAGCGGCCACGGGTCGGTGTCTCGGCCGACCTCGCCAAGGGCGTTCGCAAGCTCGGCGACAACAAGTGGGAGATCCGCCGCAGCGCGCTGAACAAGGTCCTGGGCAACACGACGTTGCTCGCGCGCTCAGCGCGGATCGTGCCGAGCGTGCGCAACGGCAAGCCGAACGGCTTCAAGCTCTACGCGATCCGTCCCGGGAGCATCTACTCGCTGATCGGCATGCAGAACGGCGACACGATCCACGCGATCAACGGCAACTCGATCAACACGCCAGACAAGGCGCTCGAGGTCTACACCAAGATCCGCAATGCGAGTCACCTCACGATCAGCTTCAGCAGGCGGGGCAAGACGAAGACTCATGATTATGCGATCCGCTAGACGTTTTGGCCGTCCGACGGGGCGGCAGGTTCTCGGCTGCCTGCTGCTGGTGCTGGTCGCCTTCCCGGTGCCGGTCAACGGCCAGCGCAGCCGCGACCAGGCGGCCGAGGCCGGCAGGCGCGCGGTGCGACCAGGCCGGACCGCCAGGCCGCTCCGACCGCGGACCACGCCGCGGGCCACGGCGACCTTGACCCCGCCGCAGGCCAAGGCGGCGGCTCTGGCGGGCGGCGGCAAGGTGCTGCCCGGCGAGGCCGAGTTCAACGAGTGCATCCGCATCCCAAAACGTCGCCGGATCAAGGTCACGCTCAAGCCCGAGTCGACGCTCAAGGACCTGGTGGGATGGATCTCGAGCATGACCTGCAAGCGGTTCATCATCGGCTCGAACGTGCACACCCAGAAGGTGACGCTGATCTCCCCAACCCCTGTGACCGCAGCGGAGGCCTACCGCGCCTTCCTCTCCGCGATCGACGTGATGGGCCTGACCGTCGTGCCGTCCGGCCGCTACCTCAAGGTGCTCCAAGGCAACTGGGCGATCCAGTCGTCGATTCCGACCTTCACTGGGCTGGACGAGAAGCGTATCCCGCGCACCGACCAGATCGTGACCCAGTTGGTGCGGGTCGAGAACGTCGACGTCAACCAGTTGCTGCTGGTGCTGAACAAGATGAAGTCGCGCTCGGGCGACATCACCGCTTACCGTCCGTCGAACACGCTGATCATCACCGACTCGGGGCACAACGTCCGCCGCCTGCTGACGATCATCAAGGAGCTCGACGTCGAGACCGCCGGTGAGAAGATCTGGGTCGTCCGTCTGCGCCATGGCGACGTCGAGGACATCAAGAAGATCCTCGATCAGCTCTTCGCCCAGAAGGGCAACAAGCCGAAGATCCCGCGGCTCGGCAAGAGCGCCAAGGGCGCCGGCGCCGAGGGCGTGCCCTCGGCCTCGAAGATCATCGCCGACACCACGACCAACTCGCTGATCATCGTCGCCAGCGCCACCGCCTTCGCCCGCATCGCCTCGCTGCTGAAGAAGTTCGACGTCGAGGACTCGGGGGCCGGGAGCCAGCGGATCCACGTCTACTACCTCGAGAACGCCGACGCCGGGGAGATGGCTCAGACCCTGGCCAGCCTCACCGGCGGGTCGACCACGCGGCGGACCAAGGGTCGCCGCGGCCGGACCAAGAGCAAGGCGCCGACCCAGGCGGCGAGCCTCTTCGAGGGCGAGGTCAAGGTCAGCGCCGACAAGGCGACCAACTCGCTGGTGATCGTCGCCTCGACCCGGGACTTCCTCAACCTGCGAGCGGTGGTCCGCAAGCTCGACATCCCCCGGCGTCAGGTCTTCGTCGAGGCCTCGATCCTCGAGGTCACGCTCAACAAGGATCGCAAGCTCGGGGTCTCCTACCACGGCGGCGGCGTCGCCGGCGAGGGCGACTCTCAGTCGATCATCTTCGGTGGCGTGCAGCACAGCGCGCTCGGCTCGCTGGTGCTTGACCCGCTGGCGTTGATGGGGATGGCGGTGGGCGCCCGTGGCTCGCCGATCGATGGCTCGGCCGAGCTGCTCGGGCTGCCGGCCGACATCCCCGGCTTCGGCGTGATGTTCCAAGCGCTGCAGTCCAACAGCAACGTCAACGTGCTCTCGTCGCCGCACATCCTCACCACCGACAACGAGGAGGCGGAGATTACCGTCGGTCAGAACATCCCCTTCCAGGGGGCGATCATGGGCGGCGGCTTTGGCGCGGCCGCCGCCGCTGGCGGGTTGGGATCGATGATCCCGGCGATCTCGGTCCAGCGCCAGGACGTGGCGCTTAAGCTCAAGCTCACCCCGCACGTCAACGACAGCGACATGGTGCGGCTCGAGATCGAGCAGGAGGTCTCGGACATCATCTCGCCGAACTTCAACAACCTCGGCCCGGCGACCTCCAAGCGGACCGCCAAGACCACGGTGGTGGTGCGCGACCAGCAGACGGTGGTCATCGGCGGTCTGATGAGTGACCGGACCCAGGAGTCGGAGAGCAAGGTGCCCCTGCTCGGAGATATTCCGATCATCGGCTATCTCTTCAAGCACACCACCAAGACGCTGCAGAAGACCAACCTGTTGATCGTGCTCACCCCCTACGTGATCCGCGACCAGAGCGACCTGCGGCGGATCTTCCAGAAGAAGCTGCGCGAGCGGCGCGAGTTCATCGAGCGGTACACCTCGTTCCAGAGGCAGGACCCGGGGGCCGAGATCGACTACCGCCACAAGCGCGGTCTACTGGCCGAGATCCATCGGGTGGGGATCCAGGTCGAGCACGAGGCCGAGCTGCTGCGCAAGGCTCGGGAGGAGACCGAAGAGCAGATCGATCCGGTGGAGATGCCCGAGGGGATGACGACGCCTCCGGGCCCTCCGACCGTCGCCCCCGGGGTGCTGAAGAAGGCGGTGATCAAGAGCCCGGTGGTGCCAGGCGCTCGCGCCAGGCCGCGGCCGCGGATTCGCTGAGGTCATGGGATCGAGCAACGAGTTGAGCTGCTACGCGGTGTGTCGATGATGAACGACCAAGCTTTGGCCACGATCCTGCTCCGGGATACCTCGCTCTCGCGGGAGAACCTCGACGCGGCGATGGAGATCCAGGGTCGCGACGGCGGCACCCTGCCGGAGGTCCTCCGGCGAGAGGGGGCGCTGCCCGAGGAGGAGCTGGTCCGGTCTCAGGCGATGATGCTCGGCGTCGAGTACGCCTCGAGCAAGGCGCTCGACCCGCAGGAGGTGGACGACGAGCTGATCGCCGAGATCCCGATCAACTACGCCAAGACCCACTGCGTGCTGCCGCT
>JAUVBO010000207.1 GCA_030591195.1 Pseudomonadota bacterium | reverse complement strand
CCGACAAGTGCGGCAAGTGGAAGTTCGTCAAGAGCTTCCCCGACATCAAGATCAAGTTCGTCAAGAGCTTTCCCGACATCAAGATCAAGTACGTCAGCAGCTTCCCGGGGGTGCCCTAGCCCCGGTCCAGACGCCTGCTGGAGCTGTCCCCCTCTTGGCCCCCGCACGCGGACCTTCGGCGGACCCCTTACCCTCGCCGGGCGCCACGCTGCTTGGAGAGCCCGCGGAGCAGGCCGCGGGCTTCGGCCGCCGCCGGCCTGGCGCTGCGGCGGTGGTGGCGCGGCGCGTATCGCAGCTCCTCGAGGATCTCGCGCAGGACCCGCTCGCCGGCCTCGGTCTGGCCCGCATCGATCAGACAGCGCGCCAGGGTCACCTGGTTGGCTGGCCGCGAGCTGCGGCCGACGAGCCGCTGCGCCTCGGAGACGGCCTCTTGCAGCCGACCTTGCCGTCTGAGGGTCTCGGCCAGGTCGAGCCAGGCGGCGAAGTCGCGGTAGCTCGGTTTGCTCGCCACCACCGCTCGCAGGTCCTCGATCGCGCCGGCCGGGTCGCCGAGCGCCAGCTTGCAGCGCGCAGCGCCGTACCGTGCTCCCACCTCCGCGGCGTCCTTGGCGAGCACCTCGGCGTAGCCAGCGGCGGCCTCCTCGTAGTGCCCGGCGTCGTGGAGACCGTCGGCCAGCTGCCGCTGGTTGAGCACGCTGGGCGTCTGCCGGGCTCGAAACCGCAGCTCGCGCAGCGAGGGTCGCTTCGCCGGGAGCAACCTGCCCCGCAGCTGCTTGAAGTCGTGGATCTTGACGACGAAGAAGTAGATCCACTCGCCGAAGGGCAACAGGATGATCAGGAACCAGTAGTAGTCGGCCCGGCGCTTGGCCGCGTCGACCATCATCCAGATCATGAACGCCGTCTGAAGCAGCGCCAGAAGCTGCAGGCCCCGGACCATCCTCGTTCTCCGCTCAGCTCGACGGGCGATTGTACCGCGGCGTCGCCGCTCTGAGGGGATCGGCGATGCTTCGACTGGCAGGTGATGGCGATCGTCAGCTGCAGCAGCCCTGGGCGAAGGCCTGCTGACAGATGTCGCAGGGGCTCGTCGCCGGCGAGGCCTGCTGACAGGCGCTGGTCGTCGCGGGGGGGCCGGTGGTGCAGGCGCAGGTGCCGTCCGGGCCGCAGGTCACTGTCCGAATGTCGGTCGCAGACTCGGCGCAAGTGCTCTCGCAGCCCATATTCGCCGAGAGGAAGCAGGTCCAGCTGGTCCACTGCTCACAGTGGGAAGGCGGGGGCCCACAGGTGCTGTCGTTGCTCTCGCAGATCCCGTTGTTGTCGCAGTTGAACATCCCCGGCGCGCACGGCACGCAGGTCTGGGTGACGGCATCGCAGAACCTGCTCGTATTGCCCAGACAGGCGTTCTGCGAGCCAGCCACGCAGCACCGCTGGCTGCTCTCGCAGGTCTCTTCGCCGTCGCAGTTGTAGGTCCCCGTCGGGCAGGGCGTGCAGACCCCTTGGTCACAGTACTGTCCCTTGTCGTCGCAGGCGTCAGTGGTGCTGGGATCGCAGCATTTCTGCTTGGCCTCGCAGGTCACGACACCGTCGCAGTTGTAGGTTCCCGTCGGGCAGGGCATGCAGGTGCCGTTGGCGCAGTAGGCCTCGTCGTCGTCACCGCACGAGCGGCGGACAGCGGGATCGCAAGTTGCCGCGCAGGCGGTGCCGTCGCAGGACCGGCACTCACAGCCATCGCCTCCGCCCTGCCCCAGGTTGGTGTTGCAGTCGACGAAGCCCGCCAGACACTTGCACTCGCTGGCCTGGCAGAACGCGTTGCTCCCGCACCTTGTCGGGTCCGACGCGCACCCGCCCGAGGCCGGGACGCACTGGTAGCCCGTCGCGGGGGTGCAGTAGCTTCCTACCCCGCACGGCGGGCAGGACTGGGCGTCACCGCCCCCGCCGCAGCCGATCGGGAGCAAAAGGGTGACCCACAGCGCGAGACTCGTTCTCTTGAGGTCCTCGATCGTCGTCATCCAATGGCGTTGTGCAATGACTGGACCACCGGTTCGCCGGACGACTGCGTCGTGATTGCCGCCGGTTGGATGTACCCGGGCGACAATCGGCCCCAGCGGCAGAAAAACGACCGCGCAGGTCTTGGTGCATTGCGCGCAAGACTCGCCGTGACAATCGACGCGGGGCGAAGGCACTCCTGATCCAGGTGCAAGTTGCTGGAATTTGTTGGTGAAGGCGCTGCGGCAGTCCCTTTTTCTTGGTTTTCTTTGCAGAAACTCGTCCAACGCCCCTCTTCCCAGAGAGCAGCGCGCGAATGCCGAAGGAGGAGATCGTGAAAACTCTGTGCCTCTTCATCGGGCTGGGGATCGTAACTGGGTGCGACGGGATGCTCGAGGGCGGCATCGCCTCCCCGGACCAAATCTTCTCCGGTGCGAAGGACTGCGCGTGGCTGCTCGACCGCTGCAATGCAGGGAAACCGAGCTCTTGTGACCACTATCAATCCCGCTGCCAGACAGCGCAGGACGCCGGCCCTGGCGAGCCGGACACGGCCGAGCCCGCGGCTGACGGCACGGTGACACCAGCGCCGGACAGCACGGTGACGCCAGCGCCGGACAGCACGGTGACACCAGAGCCCGATGGGCAGGTCGCCCAGGACAGCGGGGCTGGCACCGGCTTCACGACCGAAGGGGAGGAGCATGCCGCGATCGCCTGGGATGGTATCGCGGGAGATCCGAGCCAGGGGATAACCGCCTGGGGCCGCCTGGCCAGCTGCTCGCGTGTCGGTGAGCCGACGAACTGCAGCGGGTTCGACCGCCTCAGCGTGGTTGATCACCCGCAGCGCGGCAAGGTCTACCAGGCAGCCATGACGTCCGGGGACGTCTATCGTGACAAGGCTCGGGCCGAGCTCGCCAACCCACTGCTCGATGATGGGTCTGCCTTCTACATCTACCACGGCGACGAGTACTACATCGGTTACCGCGGGATGCTGAGCGTGGGCTTTGACTCCGAGGGCAACGGCGACGCCAACAGCGGCAACATCATGCAGCTCAAGGGCAAGCTCTCGTGTGGCGGTCCGGCCTTGGGGCTGACCATCAAGGACGGGCGCCTGACGCTGCGGCGGGAAACGGGCGATGCCGCCGACATCGATCTCGATGCCCAGTCGCTGGGCAACCGAGAGGGTGTGTTCTGGACCGGGCCACTGGTCAAGGACCTAGAGGGCCAGTGGTTCGAGCTCGTGATGCACATCAACTTCAACATCGATCCGTCGATCGGCTTCGTCGAGATCTGGCTCGACGGCGTCCAGCAGAGCAACAACGGCAAGATGAAGATCTACGGCAAGACGATGTGTTTTGACGCCTCCGGCGAGCGCGTCGAGCTGAAGCTCGGAATCTACCGCAACGCCCGCTACAACAAGAGCACGTTCGACTATCACTGGATCAATGATCCGCGGATCGGCAGCTCGTACGACGCCGTGACGCCCCGCTAGCCGGGGAGGACATCGATCGTCTGTCGGTTGAGAGGACCACCTGAAGACGTGGGAATCTGAGCACCGACGTGAGCGAGCCAGTGGTCAGGTCGGTTGCTGAAGCAGGGCGACGATCTTCTTCGCTGGTGGTCGCTCGTGGGGGTCGACGCTCAGGCATTGCATCACCATCTCGGCGACATCTGGCCGCAGATCGGCGCAGAGCTGGGAGAGATGCTCCTGGGGCTCGACGGGGTGGCCACGCACCACCGAGACCAGGGGCACCTCGGCAAAGGGACGCATCTTCCCGAGGATCTCGTAGGCGACCACCCCGAAGGCGAAGATATCCGCGGGAGGCCCGACCTCCTTGCTCCCCGAGACCAGCTCGGGCGCCATGTAGAGCGGGGTGCCAATGATCGCGCCGGTCTGGGTCAGCGAGACGCCCTTGGGCGGCTTGGTGTCCGAGAACACGTTCAAGGTGGTCGCCAGCTGCAGCACCGCTGACTCGTTGGCGTCGATCAGACCGGCCAGCCCAAAGTCCACCACCTTGACCCAGGGCGATCCGTCGTCCTTGTATGCGTGCAGAATATTGCCCGGCTTGAGATCGCGGTGAATCACCTCCTCAGCGTGGATCGCCTGCAGGGCGTCCGCGGTCTGCGCCAGCACCGGCAGCGCCCAGCCCGCCTCGCCGAAGCGCTCGGACATCTTGCCCAGCTGCTCGCCATCGCCGAACTCCATCACGATATAGAGCTTGCCCGAGTTGGAGACGTTGATGTCGAGCACCTCGATGATGTTGGGGTGTTCGATCTGCGAGAGCACCATGGCTTCACGGGAGAGGCGCGCCAGGTCCTCGGTGCTGGGGCGATGCTTGATCACCTTGAGGGCGCAGCGCCGCTGGTCGGTGAGCCGGAGGGCCTTGTAGACGACTCCCATACCGCCGCTGCCGAGCACCGAGTCGATGCGATAGCGCTCGCTGATCACGTCGCCGACCGAGATCATGCTGTCATCGGGCAGCGGAGCGGACGAGGCGTTGGCGAGGTTTTGGGCCAGATCGTGGGAGCGGACGCCGACCTGATGGCGGAGCTCCTGGTTGAGACCCTTGATCTCACGGTTCGAGGCCTCGAGGGCGGCGATGCGCTTGCTGAGCTCTTCGGTGAGGGAATCGGCTTCCTTCAAGGCGCGGATGTGGTCGCGGCTGAGGTTGAGCGACTGGGCCAGGGCGATGGTGAAGATCCCGGCGCCCGCGCCCTGCCAGCCGCCAAAGACGGCCCCGAGCCCCATCCAGCCCAAGATGTCCACACCGCCGAGCAAGAGCATCGCGAGCCAGCCGACGGAGAGGGCCAGGGCTCCGGGTTGCCGCTGCCTCAACGCCGCCACGCCGTAGCGATAGATCTGATAGCAGGCGGCCGCACCCAGCATCAGGCCTCCGGTGGCTGCGACGAAGAAGGTGGCCCGGAAGGGATCGTGAAAGACGAGCGCCAACACGACGTGCACCAGCCAGGCTGCGAGCCAGATCCAGTGGGGCCGCGGCAGCTTGAGCAGGCAGTGCATCATGTGGACGCCAGCCAGGCCCGCGGTCGAGACGCCGAGGGCCGCCAGCGGCACGTCCCAGCTGCCGACCAAAGGCTGGAGCAGGTTGAGGTTGAGGGCGGGGTATAGCCCGCCGCAGATCGCTTCCAGCACGTACCAGCCGGTGTCACGCTTCTTGCGGTTCCAGGCGAAGATGAAGAGGTAGATCAGGGCCGAGATGGTGGTGGCGGCCAGCCCCATCACCGAGGTGATGCGGTTCCACTCGAAGATCCGCAACAGCCGCGCCGCGCCGGCGGGGGTGGGGCTGAGCCGCGCCGGGACGTCGAGCCACCCGCTCTGGGCCCAGGTGTTCTTCAGCGTCAAGTCGAGCGCCAGGCTGCCGCTGGTGCTCTGCTGCGCCGTGATCGTCCAGCGCTGGGGAAAGGCCTCTCGATAGTCTGCCCAGCGATCCTTGGCGATGGCCGCCGCTTCGACGCCGTTGACGCGTAGCCGGGCCGGCGCCGCGAGCTTGACGAAGGCCAGTGTCAGTCGCTTGCCCCGCCAGGCCGGCGGCAGCTCGACGCGCTGGCGAAGCCGATAGCTCTCGGGCCGGGAGCCGTCCGCCGTGGTCAGCGGCAGCTGCGCAGGCAAGGTGACGGCGGTCGTCGTGGCCGACGCGTCGATCGCGAGCTCCCAACGGGAGAGCGTAAGCGTGGGGTCGTCGCTGCAGCCGCCCAGCATGAGCCCTGCGAGGATGTGCAAAGCAGCGAATCGGCGAGGCCTGAGCACGGATGTTCCGCTTTCTCCTCGAGGAGACGCCCCTACTTACGACGCACGACTTCCCCGTGCAAGCTGGATGATCGCCGATCGGCGAGACCGGTGGTACGCGCCATGCTCGAGGCATGTCGCTGGCGACTGAGCCGAGGCAACCGAGAGCGCTGGCGAAGCTGAGCAGGCGCGACTACGGCGCCAAGACGCGACGGGGGACACGACCAAGGTGCGACCGGATCTGAACCGAATCAGGCAGCCTTGGGCAGGTTGACGATCACTGTTGGCAGGCTCGGTGCGAGCCTCTGGACGGCGGGGAGACCCATGGCGAAGGCGCCGGATGCCGAGCGGGTCCATCGCCCTGCTGGGTGAT
>JAUVBO010000619.1 GCA_030591195.1 Pseudomonadota bacterium | reverse complement strand
GAGCTCGCCTTCAACGACCACCACTTCGGCCGCCTGGTGGCCCACCTGAAGAAGCTCGGCCTCTACGAGGACACGCTGTTCATCATCAACTCCGACCACGGCGAGGAGTTCTGGGAGCATGGCTCTTGCGGCCACGGCCACAGCCTGCACCGCGAGCTGGTCAGCGTGCCGATGGTGCTGCGGCTGCCCGGCACCTTCCCGGCGGGCAAGAAGGTCGAGAGCGGCCACGATGGCGTCGACCTGTTGCCGACGCTGATCGCCCTGCTCGGCCAGAAGCCCGCCGAAGAGGTCCAGGGCGAGAGCCTGCTGCCCTACGTCGCCCCTGGCCGGCCGGTCTACCCCAGAGCGCTGATCGCCAGCAACGAGGCCGACAAGTACGCGCTGCAGGTGGGTCCGGCCAAGGTCATCGCCCGCAGCGCCTCGTCGATCCGGGTCTACGACCTCGCCAAGGATCCCCAGGAGCGCAAGAGCGTCCACCGCAGCAGGCCGATCCTCGCCCAGGCCGCCCTCGACCCGCTGAGCCTCTTCGTCCGGCGGGCGAAGGCCTGGCGCAAGGCCAAGTGGGGCACGCCGAACAACCTGACCCCGGCCTACTCCCGCTAGGCCGCCAGCGGCGTCAGAAGCGCTCCAGCAGAGTGACGAGCTTGGTCAGCGGCAGGCCGATGATCCCCGAGTAGTCCTCGCCGCGCATCGCCGAAAAGAGCGCGATGCCCGGGCCCTCGACCTTGTAGGCGCCAGCGCAGTCGACGGGTTGCTCGGCGGCGACGTAGGCGGCGATCTGGTCCTCGGTCAGCGGCCGGACGCTCATCTCGTGTACGTCGAGCAGGCGCTCGGTGCGGCCGCTCGCCGGCTCGTGGACCACCAGGCCGGTGAGCAGCCGGTGGGTCCGGCCGGCGAGCTCCGCAAGCTGGGCGGCGGCGCGCTCGACCGTCCCCGGCTTGAGCAGGATCCGCCCGTCGAGCTCGGCCACCTGGTCCGAGCCGACGATCAGTGCCTCGGGGAAACGCCCCGCGAGGCTCCCGGCCTTGCGCGACGCGAGCTCGACCACCAGCTCACCGGCCGGCAGGGCGAGATCGTGCTCCTCCTCGTACGCCGGCGCGGCGGCCTCGAACGGCACCCCGAGCTGGCCGAGCAGCGCCCGGCGATAGCGCGAGGTCGAGGCGAGGACCAACGGACGTGCGGGTTGGCAGATCGGGTTCATCGCCACGACGATACCACCGCCGATGACACGACGCGGCGGCGACCTGACCAAACCTGCTAAGATATCCAGTCAGCGGTGATGGAGTGAGTCTTGCGCAGTACCCTCCACCTTCTTCTGTTGGTCCTGTCGTTTGTCGCCTGTAGCCCTGGCGGCGACGATCCCCGGCTCAACCAGCCAGACCCGATCGGCGTGCTGCGCCAGGCCGCCACCTGCCCCAACGGCGGCGACGTCGCGCCCCCGCCGAGGGCCTTCGGCTCGGGCATCGACGCCTACGCCCAGTACGACGGCCAGAGCACATGCAACCCCACGGCCAAGCCAGGGGTGATCGCCTTTCGCGACCTGCTCCTCGCCACCTACCCCTGCACCACCAACGGCGGGATCAGCCGCGACTGCAGCGTCGGCGGCACCAGCGAGCACAAGGAGGGTCGCGCCTTCGACTGGATGATCAACGTCGGCCACCCGGCGGCCGACGCGATGCTCGACTGGCTGCTCGGCACCGACACCCAGGGCAACGCCCACGCCATCGCCCGGCGGGTGGGCATCATGTACATCGTCTGGAACCGCCAGATGTGGCGCGCCTACCGACCGGCGGACGGCTGGCAACCCTACAGCGGCAGCAACCCGCACACCGACCACGTCCACCTCAGCTTCAGCTGGGCCGGCGCCAACAAGCAGACCTCGTACTGGACCGCGCCGTCGACCTGCCAGCCGAAGTGCGAGGGGTCGAAGATCACCAACGCGGACTGCGGCGTCGGCGACTGCGGGGTCTACGGCGCGCGCTGCGTCGACGACCAGCTCGGCGTACGCTGCGCGTTCTACATGTGCCCGGACCAGGGCGAGGCGACGGTCTGCGTCACCGACCAGGTGCTCGGCCACTGCAAGGACGGCCAGCTCGAGCAGACCGAGTGCAGCAAGCTGGATGGGGTCTTCTGCGACATGACCGGCACCACCAAAGCGAGCTGCGTCTCGCCCGAGTGCGCCGGCAGCTCCCAGCAGGTGACACGCAACCGCCCGATCTGCCTGCCCGATGGCCGCATCGCCCGCTGCGACGCCGGAGCCCGGCTCGAGGATGCCCGGGCCTGCCCCGGCGGCAACCCGTGCGCGCTGTACGAGGGTCTCGCCGCCTGCGCGGCGCCGCCACCGATCACCGGAGAAGACGGCATCAGCGAGGGCTCGGTGGGCGGCGGCGGACGGATCGGAGTCGATGGAGACAGCAGCGTCGAAGGCGGCTGCGAGCTCACCGGCGCGCCGCCGAGCGCCGGCGCTGGGCTTCCGTGGCTGCTACTCGGCCTGTGGCGGGCGGCGCGCCGGCGCTGCTCCAGTCGTCGTCGCCAGCGCTAGTCGTCGTCGCCGCCGGCGAGGTCGAGCCCGTCGCCCGCCCGATCGCCGACCTTCGACCGCGAGCGCTTCGAGGTACCGCTGACCCTGGCGCCGGTCTTGCTGACTCCGGTCTTCGTCGCACCGGACCTGGCGCTGCGAACCCCGCCCACCGCGGCCTCGTCACCCGCGACCCCAACGCCGCGAGCGGCTGCGCCGCGGGCCACATCGTCCGACAGGCTGCCGCCCACCACCGCCGCGCCGGCGTGACGACGCCCGATGCCGGCCGGGACCACGCGGGTGGGCTTGGCCAGGCGCGCGGCGGCCTTCGGCGTCACCCGGAAGGCCCGGGAGGAAACCTGGGCGGCCTTCGAGCCGGCACGGCTCGCCGACGCGCACGCGCGAACGGCTCCACCGATACCGCCGAGGCCGAGCAAGAGCACCAGGGTGATCGACATCCGCGCGGGTTCCATCGCTCCACTCCTCCCTCAGGCCTTTGCCGCCTGGTCTGTGGTCCGGGGGTGATACGCAGGCGCTGCTGCTTACCTTCCGCGGGGCCTCCGGCCGGCGTTGTGACCCGCAACGTGCGAATGTCAACCAGTACCGCCGACCTTGACTGCTATACTGCTCGACCCACATCACGTGCTGGAGGACAGACGACATGGCAGGATCCGCTTTCGACGGGCTGGAGCCCGCGCTGATCTGGAAACACTTCGCCTCCCTGACCGAGATCCCACGATGCTCGGGCAACGAAGCCACGGTGGCGGCGCACATCAAGCGCTGGGCCGAGGGCCTCGGCTTCGAGGTCAACCAGGACGCGGTGGGCAACCTGCTGGTCCGCGTCCCCGCGCGGGGCGCTGCTGACGACGCGGACAAGACCGTGGTGCTCCAGGGCCACCTCGACATGGTCGGCGAGAAGGACTCGAGCTCGTCTCATGACTTCGACCGCGACCCGCTCGCGGTCGAGCGAGACGGGGACTACCTCACCGCTCGCGGCACGACCCTCGGCGCCGACAACGGCATCGGCGTGGCCGCCGGGATGGCGCTGGCCGAGGACCCCGACGCGGTCCACGGGCCACTCGAGCTGCTGTTCACCATCGACGAGGAGACCGGCCTAACCGGCGCCCAGGGGCTCGAGCCCGGCTGGCTGCGCGGCCGGATGCTGCTCAACCTCGACTCGGAGGAGGAGGGCGCGCTCTACGTCGGCTGCGCTGGCGG
>JAUVBO010000994.1 GCA_030591195.1 Pseudomonadota bacterium | reverse complement strand
AGCTGTGGTGGCCTGCCTTGGCCTGGAGCGTGCTCCAACCCACGCCGTGGAACGCCTTGCCGGTGCTCGGCCTGAAGCCGCCCTGGACGCTGGTGCTGGACACTCCGAGGCGCTGGTGGCAGCTGAGGCAGAAGGTCTGCGACCGGTGGCAGCTGCCACAGCGCGGCTGGTTGCGCTTGGCGTCGAGGGCGTGGTGAGTCTGGTAGTCACTGCGGTGGATCCGCAGCGGCTTGCGGGTGCCGGCGTGGCAGGCGAGGCAGTCCTTCGGCTGGTGGCAGCTCTCGCAGTAGCGCCGGTTGCCCCGGGCAAGCTGGGCGTGCTGGCGCGCGAACTGCGGGGTGTGTGCGTCGCCCTTGAGCACCCCGCTCGGACGCAGTCGCCGGTTGTCGAACCGGGTCACCAGGCGGCCGTCGCGTCGGGCCAGGTGGCAGCTGACGCAGCGAGTGGAGGCGCGCTGCTGGCGGTGACAGGTGAGGCAATCGCTCATCAGTGGCAGGGACCGGCTGTCGCTCGCGGTGCCGAAGCGATGGCAGCCGCTGCAGGCGTAGCGACGGATCTGGTGCAGGCGGTGGGAGAAGCGCAGGCGGGCCTGGGGCTGGTCGACCTTGGCCGGCTGCCCGCGGCCCTGAAAGCCGACGTGACAGAAGGCGCAGCGCTTGCCGCCGACGCGCCGCTGCTCGGGGCTGTCGTCCCGACGCGTCAGGTCGGAGTGGCACTCGCGACAGACCGCTTCCGGTGGTCCGTGCCGCTCGGTAGCGCTGCCGCTGCGGGCGACTCGCGGGTGGCACTTGGCGCAGGGCTGGTCGGCGTGCTTGGTGTGTTCGAAGCGGAGCCGGTGGGGGCCTTGGGGGTAGAGCACCGAGGCCGGGCGCCGGGTCCGCTCGGCCTGGGTGTCAGCGGCGAGCAGCAGCACCAGCAGGGCGCTGATCGCCGCGACTTGCCTCCTGAGCGCCAGTGACCGAGTCCCCTTGCGTCTCATCTGATCGCCAGCTCCAGGTCCAGCATCGCGAACACCCGGAGGGCGCTGCGATAGAGCTGGCTGATGTTGTCCTCGAGCATCAGGTGCAGCAGCACACCCCGGGTGAAGTGGATCGAGGCGCCGACCTGCAGGCCGAAGGTGGTGATGATGTCAAACCCGGCTGGTGCGATTTCGGCCAGGTCGTCGTGGCTCGCGACGAGTGAGACCCGGCCGTCGATGGTGAGGAAGCGGCCGAGTCGCCAGCGGGCATCGACGTCGCCGCCGCCGCGCCAGCCGCCGAGCCCCTGCAGCAGGTAGGCCTCGGCGCCGGCGGAGAGATCTTGGCCGCGGTAGCGGCCGAGCAGGCCAGCCGAGAGCGCCGCGTCGTCGTCGTCCTCGGCGTCCTCGTCGGTCCAGAACCAGCGGTAGCCGAAGCGGCCCTCGACGGTCAGCGCTGGTGTGACTCGGAGGGTGTAGCGCCCGGCGAGCTCATTGTATGGCTCGACGCCGAAGACGTTGAAGATCGAATCGCCGTCGAAGTGAGGGCGGCTGCGCAGCACCTCGGCCTGGAGGCGATGGCGCTTGGCGCCGAGGCTCTGAACGATCGTGCCCTGGACCTCGTCGAAGCTGCCGAGCAACAGGTTGTGGCGGACGCCGAACAGCAACGCGGTCCCCGCGGCGGGGATGCGGTACCCGGCACTGACGAAGAGCAACTCCTGGTCGATCCCCCACAGATCGAGCTTGCCCTGGGTCTCGCCGGGGCCGGGACCAAGTCGGACCGGGATCGTCGCCCGCGAGGCCACCCCGCGGTAGGCCACCCGGAGGTCGAGATGGTGCAGATCCTCGATGCCGAGGGCGACCCCGAAGGTCGGCGCCGTGGCTCCGTCGGCGTCATCGGCGCTGACGCCGTCGGTCTCGAACACGGCCGGTGAAAAGGGGCGGGAGCGGTCGACCTCGACGCCGAAGTGGGCCTCGGCGAACAGCCCCCAGGGACTGTTGAGCCGTAGCCGCACGCCGTCGTAGCCGAAGAAATCCATCAGCTCGGCGTCGAACTGGCGGCCGACGGTGAAGTCGAGGAATCCGAGGATGTCACGGCCCTCGAGCGCGCCGACGAGCAGCTCGAAGGTGTCGTTGCGCAGCTCAGGCCAGGCGGTCAGCGGCCGGACGTAGGCGCCGAAGTCGCTGTAGAAGCGCATCATCGCGCTGAGGTATATCCGCTGGGGTGGCCGCCGCACGCCAGCGCGCACCACGTACGGACGGTCGCCGGGGTCGAGCAGGTTGAACACGCGCAACCCCAGGTACTGGGTCAGCCGGCGGCGGTTGAGGAACGTCAGCCCCCCCCGGGCGTAGCGCCGCAGCTGATAGCCATAGGCCTCCGTGCGGGCGCTGATCTCGAAATCGTAAGCCCCGGAGCGCGTCGGCGAGAGCAGTACGAGCAGAGCCGTGGCCAGGAGAAGCCGCCGGCGCGAACCAGCCATCGCTCTGTGTTGCGGGGGACCCATCAGGCGCACCGAGTGTAGGTTCGCGAGGCGGATCGAGGCAAGCGATCGGTTCGTCAGCGTTGCTTGCCGCCGAATGGTCCCCCGGGGTAAACTCGCCCAAATTCTCGTCT
>JAUVBO010000477.1 GCA_030591195.1 Pseudomonadota bacterium | reverse complement strand
TCGAGGCCAGCTTCGTCACCGACGGCTGCGGCGCGAGCATCGCCGTCGGGAGCATGGCGGTGACCCTCGCCCAAGGAGAGACGCTCGAGGCAACGCGAGCGATCTCGGCCGAACAGATCACACACGAACTCGGCGGCCTGCCGGCCGACCACGCCCATTGCGCCATGCTCGCCGCCGAGACCCTGCGGGCGGCCGTCGACAACTACCAAGGGAGACATCCGCTGGGCAGCGAGCCATGAGCAGCAGCGCGTCGATGGTCAGCCAAGGTCGCCAAATCGATGACGTCGAGCAGCAACGGAGCCTCGCGAGGATCGAGTGTTGCCCGTTTCATCCGGCCAACGAGGCCTCCACTGTCGGCATCCTGCTACAGTAGGCGCGACGCTGTCGCGATCTGCGCCGCCTCCCTCAGCTCCCGTCGGTAGCGCGCAAACCACTTGGTGTCCACTATCCGCCTGTCATTTCGACGCTTATCGACAGCGAGGCCCAAGCCGAACCCCGTTGGCACGATCGATGCTGGCTCCAACGCTGTCTGACAAAGAAACCCGACGATGACCGCGCGATCTCAACGGAAATCGTCAAACGATGACGCCTGTCTCGCTGATCTTCAAGCTCACCGACCTCACGTTGGAGGTTGGCTGTCGCAGCTGCGTCGTCCGCTGACGATAAGGCGGCGGCGCAATCGACGTGACGCACGCTCGGGTCGAGCGACGGCCCCATCAGTCAACGCGTGACCTCACAGCCAAGCACAGCTACGCGCTGGGGCGATAGGGGCGAAATCGATGGACTGGGCGGTCGAGTTCCTCGCGGATGACATCAAGGCTGACGTCAAGGAGAACGTCCGTCTGATCCGCGACACGCTGGAGGCGAAGCTCAAGGCAGACTCGGGCCAGCACAGCGAGGCGGCTCGGATTCTCTGGGAGCTGCTGGTGCAGCTGCGACGGGCGAAGAACCGCCGGGCAGAGAACATCACGCTGGTGCACATGGGCAAGGTCTACCGCGTGCTGCGCTTGAGCATCGCCGTGCAGCTGTTCGAGGAGGCGCTCGAGCTGGCCGACGCGATCCACTTCGACCGCGCGAGGATGATGGCGCTGGTCGAGCTCGGGGAGCTGGACTGCCTCCGCGATCAGTTTACCGAGGCGCTCGAGCGCTTCGGACGTGCCCTGGCGTTGGTGCTTTCAGGCGATCAAGAGTGCCAGCGGGTGGTCCTCCTCGACATGGTGATCGCGCACGAGGGACTGGACGAGCTCGAGCGCGCCCGCGAGCTGTTGCAGGAGGTCATCGCCATCGACCGCCGGATCGGCTCTGACAACGTCGACGAGCACCTGGCGCAACTGAGCCGGATCGACGCTGCGATCGGTCGTAGGCCAGCGAAGGAACCAGGGCGATGAGATGGCCCGGGGTCGCAGGTTCGGGCAATCGAAACGGTGGGGCGCGAGCGCGGATGGGGAGTCGGGGTGGCAGGCACGCACAGATGAACATGAATTGCTGGCAACGAGGAGACGATGGCAGCGAAATCGAAACCCAACTACAGCTACTACACCGAGCCGTTTCCTGAGGAGGAGCGCCCGCGGCGTTTCCTTGAGGCGTTCGCCGCCATCCTCAAGCACAGCAACTACGGGCCGATCCTCGACTACTACACCCGGGTCAGCGCCAAGTGTTCGCGATGCACCGCCTCCTGCTCGGTGTACCAGGCGTCGGGAGACCCTCGGGATATCCCGTGCCACCGCACCGAGCTGCTGCTCAAGGTCTATCGGCGCTACTTCAGCCTGGCGGGTCAGCTCAAGGCCAGGTTCTTCGACAGCTACACGCTCACCACCGAGAAGATCGACGAGATGGCAGAGGATTTCTGGCGCTGTAACGCCTGCAAGCGGTGCAAGGCCTCCTGCCCGATGGGGATCGATCACGCGATGGTGACCCACCTCGCCCGCTGGGTCATGGCCGAGATCGGCATCGTGCCCAAGGCGCTGCTGGTCTCGGTCCGCGAGCAACTCGAGGGCAAGTCGCACAACACCTCGGCGATTCCCGCTCCGGCGATGAAGGACACCTGCGAGTTTCTCGAGGAGGAGCTGGAGGAGGCGTTCCCCGGGCACCCGATCAAGTTCCCGATGGATGTCCAGGGAGCGGACTACGTCTTCTTCCCGGCGGTCTCCGACTACCTGCTCGAGGCCGACACGCTGATGGGCAACGCCGCCGTGCTCTACGCCATCGGGGCCAACTGGACCATCGGGACCAAGAACTTCGATGGCATCGACTACGGCCTGTTCTACTCGGACCGGATGTGGGAGCGGATCATCAAGGCCCAGGTCGCCGAGATCAAACGTCTCGGCGGCAAGGCGATGCTGATCGGCGAGTGCGGGCACGCCTCGCGCTCCGCCAAGGAAGGCATGCAGAGCTTCATCCCGCCGGACGAACGGATCCCGGTGATCAACATCATCGAGCTAACCGACGCTGCGTTGACCTCGGGCAAGTTGAAGCTGAAGCGGGGCGTAATCGAGGAACGCACCACCTATCACGACCCGTGCAACATCGCCCGCAAGGGTTGGATCGTCGAGCAGCCGCGCCGAATCCTGAGGCACGTCTGCAAGGACTTCGTCGAGATGACCCCCCGGGGGACGGAGAACTACTGCTGCGGCGGTGGCGGCGGATCGGTCTCGATCGACGAGATCAAGGACTTCCGCATGCTCATCGGCGGCAAGACCAAGGCGGAGCAGGTTCGGGCGACGAAGGCCAAGTACGTGGTGACCCCCTGCGCCAACTGCAAAAAACAGATGGAAGAGCTGCTCGAGGCCCACGAGGTCGACTGCGAGCGAATCGGGCTCCACGACCTGCTGCTCAAGGCGATCGATCTCGGAGATCCTCCCGCCACAGACGAGGCTGACAACGACGGTGCCACGACCAGCGGCACCGAGGAGGCGGCAGAGAAATGACCATGCAGCAACTGTTGGACTGGGCCCGGGGGCCGATGTTTGTCGCCTCGATGGTGGTGCTGGGGGCCGGCTTGCTGCGGGTGCTGGTGCTGAATTTCGTCAGCCTGGCGATCCTCATCCGGCGTAGCCGGCGCAACGGCCGCACGATCCCCTGGCGCGTGGTGCTGCTGAACACCTACCAGGCGATGCGTCCGGCGCCGATCGGCCGGCAGGCGCGGGGGCTCTACAGCATGATCTCGATCGTGTTCCACGTCTGCATCATCGTCGCCCCGCTGTTTCTCGCAGCGCACGTGCTGCTCTGGAAACGCGGGCTGGGCCTCAGCTGGCCGACGCTGAGCATGCAGCTCGCCGACGGACTGACGCTCGCCGCGATCGTCTCCACGCTGCTGCTGCTGCTGTTGCGGATCGGGTCGTCGCACGCCAGGGCGATCAGTCGTCCCCAGGACCACCTGGTGCTGCTGCTGATCCTGACGCCGTTCATCTCCGGCTTCCTCGCCATGCACCCGGCGCTCAACCCGCTGAGCTACGTGGCGGCGATGGTGATCCACGTCATCAGCGGCAACCTGATCCTGATTCTGATTCCCTTCAGCAAGATCGTCCACGTGGCGCTGCTTCCGCTGTCGCAGCTGTTCTCGGAGCTCGGCTGGCACCTCGAGCCGTCGGCCGGCGAGCGCGTCGCACTGGAGCTGCACAAGGAGAATGAGGCGATATGAGCATTCGAAGCATGGCCATCCTGACCGATGTGACCAAGTGCATCGGCTGCGAGAAATGTGTCGAGGCCTGCAGAGAGGTCAACAAGCTGCCGCAGGACCGCCCCTGGCGCTGGCTGAAGCAGGTCACCGACCTGTCGAGCTCCCGCTGGACGACGATCCTCGACGTTCAGACGGTCAAGGGGCGACGCTTCGTGCGCCGGCAGTGCCGCCACTGCCTGGAGCCGGCCTGCGTCGAGGCCTGCATCGTCGGAGCCCTGAAGAAGACCCCCGAGGGCGCGATCACCTACGACACCGAGACCTGCATCGGCTGCCGGTACTGCATGGTGGTCTGCCCCTGGGAGATCCCCAAGTACAGCTGGGAGAAGCGCGTCCCGCTGATCCAGAAGTGCTCGATGTGCTACGACCAGGTCAAGAAGGACGGAACGCCGCCGGCCTGCGTCACGGCCTGCCCGACCCAGGCGACGATCTTCGGCGAGCGCGACACGCTCCTCGCCGAGGCGCACCGTCGCCTGCGCGAAAAACCCGATCTCTACAAGCAGAAGGTCTGTGGCGAGCACGAGGTCGGCGGGACCTCCGTGCTGTACATCTCCGACGTCGACCTCAAGCTCAACGAGCTGGTCGCGCCGATCTCCGACGAGACCCCGGTGCCACGACGAACCTTCCAGGTGCTCAAGCGGATGCCGCTGGTCTTCGTCGGCATGGGAGCCGCGATGGG